>JAISQD010000133.1 GCA_031274415.1 Tannerellaceae bacterium
AACAAGTCTCGCAAGCAAGCAGCATTGCATTAATCAACAGACTGCCAATTCCGCAGGGGAGTAAAGGTACGTCATTTCCGCTTGTTTATTTCTTAAAATATCAAAACTCGCAATGACGCGCGTTGTCATTTCCCTTTTTGATAAACGCAGTTTATTGGAATCTCAACATGAAGGTCTTTATTCGCTGTATCACCCAAATACAAAACTGACGGGTCGCTCATTATCAACAGGCTTTATATGTTTCGTATCATTAACATTCATATTGCAAAGGTATCAATTATTATTGAGGTAACCAATTCTCTATCTTTTCGCTAACTTTGATGTAAAGGAGAGGTCGCACTTCGCAAAGACGGAGACCACTTTGGAAGGGAAATCGAAAAGAATGTTAAAGTTTTAGTATCTTTTTTCCCTCTTTTCAGGGGGTTAAACATTCAGGGTGAGTGGGTTAGGTTGTGATTTCGCAAAATTACCGCTCTCACCGCACCTTTTTTCGGGCGACATGAGTTGTGGTGAGCCTGTAACTTACTGTTTATTGGTGTGTTACGGATTGGCTCTTTGTCGCTGGGCGGAGGAAAAGGTGCGGTGAGAGCGATAATTTGGGAAATTGAAGCCGTTTTACCTTTGCGCTGTGTTCCAATAGTGGGGCACATAACTAAAAATAATGCATATTTTATGGCAGTAAAAATTAAAAAAGTACAGCGTGAGATCCGCTTCGGAAGTGAAACAGGTAAAGTGAAAACGTATGGTATCGTCAAGACGAGCGGTTATTGCGACATGGAAAAATTGTGTGAATTAGTTTCGGCGCGGAGCGCCATGTCGAGCGCGGATATCAAGGCGATCCTGGATTCGCTGAATTGGGTGATGCGCATGGAGTTGCGTTCGGGCAGTATTGTACAGTTGGGTGAGTTCGGTAATTTCCGGCTGTCGGTCAGCACGGAAGGGACGGAGACAGCGAAGGCGTTCACAGCCTCGCACGTAAAGAAAGCGCGTATCCTCTTTTCGCCGGGCGCGAGCTTGCGCGACACCAATTCGAGGGTCACATTTGAAACGGAGAATGAGAAGGAGAATGAAGAGGCCGATTGCAACCGCGAGCACGCGGATTAACGTCCAGTTAACGATTGCGGTCCTGCTCACCATGAGCGGGATCGCTCTCCTCTTCTGCGGGTTCTGGGCCGATCCGGAAGGCAAGATAGACAGTACGGTGCTGGTGGCTTTCGGTGAAACCGGCACATTTGCAGGCGCCCTGTTCGGCGTGGACTATTCGTACAGGAAGAAAAAAAGTTTTTCATATAAAAACGGAAAAGGATGAAAAAGGGCTTGTTGAAAACTTTTTGCCGGATTTTTTCTGCAACTGGTAGACAATACGTAAGGAAATATGTAATTTTACCAACTAAACAGGGGTATTGTGCCGTCTTTGACGCAGAGAGGAGCGCGGCGTTGTGCCGGAGAAGAAAGATGAAGGTCAATGAGGTGAAGAGAGAGAACGAATTTTGTTATCATGTGCCGGTGATGTTGGACGAAAGTCTGGATGGGTTGGAAATCCGGCCCGAAGGGGTGTATGTGGACGTTACGTTTGGCGGTGGCGGGCATTCGCGTGGGATATTGAACCGGCTTGGAAGCGGGGGGATGCTGTTCGGGTTCGATCAGGATGCGGATGCTGAGCGGAATATTCCTGCCGATGCGCGTTTCGTCTTTGTCCGCAGCAACTTCCGTTACCTGCACAATTTCATGCGTTATTACGATAAGGCAGGGGCTGTGGACGGTATATTGGCCGACTTGGGCGTCTCTTCCCATCATTTTGACGACGAAGAGCGCGGCTTTTCTTTCCGCTTCAACGGGGCGCTGGATATGCGCATGAATACCCGTTCGGGACGTACGGCCGCCGACGTTGTCAACGGATACGGGGAAGAGGCATTAGCTTCGGTCTTCTACCTGTACGGCGAGTTGAAAGCCGCCCGCAAACTGGCAGCGCTGCTGGTGCGCGCCCGTGAAACGAAAAGGATAGAGACGGCCGCAGAGCTGTTGGAGATGATACAACCCTTTGCCGGAAAGGAGAAGGAAAAGAAATTCATGGCCCAAGTATTCCAGGCGTTGCGTATTGAAGTCAACGACGAAATGGGGGCGCTGAAGGAGATGTTGCAACACGCCCTGCAGGTCTTGAAACCCGGCGGACGCTTAGTGGTGATCACCTACCACTCGCTGGAAGACCGCTTAGTCAAGAATTTCCTGAAAGCGGGCAACTTTGAAGGCCTGGCAGAGCAGGATTTTTATGGGAACAGGCAAACGCCTTTCCGCTTGATTAATCACAAGGTAATCGTCCCTTCGGACAGGGAGGTAGAGGTAAATCCCCGTTCCCGGAGCGCCAAATTACGCATAGCAGAATTGGTAGACAAAGATGGAAGATAAGAAAAAGCAAACACAAAAAAAGCGCAGGAAGAAAGAAAAGCGATTCTCTTTCCTCTATATACTTGGCGGCGGTATACTGAAAGAAGATTTTATCGTCAACCATCCGCGTATGATCGTGCTGATCGTGGTTCTCATTTTCTTTTTTATTGGCAACCGGTATACCTGCATGCAGAAGTTACGCGAGATAGACCGTTTGCAACAGGAGTTGCGCGATGTCCGCTACGAAGCCCTTTCGATCTCTTCCGAGCTAACGGGCAACAGCCGGCAATCGCAAATAGAGATGCTCGTGAAAGAGCAGGGTATTGACCTGGAAGGAGCGAAAACTCCTCCTTATGAACTGTATAAATAATGGCTACAGGAAACGAATCCAAAGAGACGGATACCCGGAACAACAGCATACTGTTCCGTTACTCTATTGTTGTTGTTTTGCTGTTGGGCCTGGTCGTGAGCGGTATTGTGTATAACGCCATACGTACGGCTTTTGTGGAGAAAGATAAATGGATCGCGCTCGCCGAGACACAGAAGCGCCCGGATCGTTTGATACTGCCCTGTCGCGGGAATATCTATTCGGCAGACGATAAACTGATGGCGACCAGTGTCCCCTTGTATTATATGTATATGGATTTCCGTGCCGAAGGGTTCGACGCCGAAACCTTCCTTTCTTCGAAAGAGAAAGGGATTGATTCGCTGTCCGTTTACCTGTCGAGAAAGCTGAAAGACCGTACGCCGGCCGGTTACAGGGCGCACCTGAAACGCGGTCTCGACAGTAAGAGCCGTAGATACCGGATTTACGACAAACAGGTATCCTATTCCGACCTGAAAGAGATCAGAACCTTTCCTTTCCTGAACCAAAGCCGCTATAAGAGTGGTTTCTACACACTCGAACAGGTCAAGCGGCAACGGCCTTTCGGTATGCTGGCCTTGCGTACGGTCGGCGATGTGTACGGGTATATCGACTCGACGGGGCTGACGAAAGGAAGAAGCGGACTGGAGCTGCAATACGACACCCTGTTGCACGGCGTACCGGGAGTGACTTCCGTACAGCGTGTAGGAGGAGGCTGGACGAATGTGGTGGAAATAGATCCCATAGACGGCATGGATATCCGCACGACCATCGACATAGAGATACAGGATATTACCGAGAAGTCGCTGGTAGACATGCTCAAAAGGCTTGACGCCGAATCGGGGACTGCCGTCGTCATGGAAGTCAAGACGGGCGAAGTGAAAGCCATCACCAATATGGGACGTATACGGAAAGGGGTGTATTACGAGACGCAAAACCATGCGGTAGCCGATATGGTCGAGCCTGGCTCTACCTTTAAGGTCGCCTCGATGATGGTCGCTCTGGAAGATGGCGTATGCCGGCCGGACGATATGGTCGATACCGGAAACGGCCTGTTCCGTTACGGTGGCCGGGAGATGACCGACCACAACAGGGACAAAGGAGGATACGGCCGGATAACGGCCGAAGAGGCGATCTGGTTTTCATCCAATATCGGGGTGGCTAAACTCATTTTGAAGGGATATGAGAATAACCCGGCAAAGTTTGTCGAAGGACTGTACCGTATCGGGTTGAATGCCAACCTGCACCTGGAGATTCCGGAAGCGGGGCATTCGTATATCCGTATGCCGGACGATAAGCTCCATTACTGGTCGAAGACAACGCTTCCGTGGATGTCGTTCGGTTATGAGACGCAGATTCCCCCCATCTATATGCTGACCTTTTATAATGCGATAGCGAATAACGGGAAAATGGTGCGTCCGATGTTCACGAAAGAGATCTTGCAGAACGGAAAAACAGTTAAAAGTTTTTCGACGGAAGTGATCAATTCATCCATCTGTTCGGACAAGACATTGCGGATGATACGGACTATGCTGGTCGATGTGGTGGAGAAAGGGCTGGGCAAACCCGCCTTTTCCGACGTGATCCGTATCGCGGGGAAGACCGGTACGGCGCAGATCGCCGGAGGGGGAGGGTATCGTGTCAACGGGCATCTGGTCTCTTTTGCCGGGTATTTCCCTGCCGAGAAGCCGGTCTATTCCTGCATTGTCGTCATCCGCCGTCCGAATGTCGGGTATGCTTCGGGAGGCGCCATGTCGGGAGCGGTGGTCAAGTCCATCGCTGAAAAGATTTACGCCAGGCGGATGGCATTCGATATCTGCGATCTGCCGGTTGAGACCGCCGCCGCCATTACGCCCGACCCGAAGAATGGCGACAAGGAGGCATTGATAAACGTATTGGATGCGTTAGACATACAAGTCGATGACGACCGTTCGAAGGCGGCATGGATTGTGGCGGACGCCCGGCAAAACAAAGTGGTGCTGAAAGACCTCCCCGTTCAGGAACAGTTGACGCCCTCCGTCGTGGGAATGGGCGCAAAAGATGCTGTTTACCTGCTGGAGAAGGCCGGGCTGAGGGTTTCCATCTCCGGGATGGGACGGGTCACATCACAGTCTGTCGCGCCGGGCAGGCGTGTGTCGAAGGGAGAGACGGTGCACATAGTATTGAAATAAAAACGGATGATATGGAATTAAGAAAACTGGTGGAAGATGCATTGGGAACGCAAGAGGTCAGGATTGACGACCTTGAGATAACCGGTATACAGTCCGACTCGCGGAGGGTGGAGAACGGTTCGCTGTTTGTCGCTGTACGCGGGACGGTGACAGACGGTCACACATATATTGAAAGCGCCATCGGAAAAGGGGCGGTCGCCGTTGTTTGTGAAGAGATCCCCCCTACCCTGCAAAGTCTATCGACGTTTATTGTCGTGAACGATTCGGCCTGTGCGTTGGGGAAACTGCTTTCCGCATGGTACGGCGATCCTTCCGGCAAACTGACCGTTGTCGGCGTAACCGGTACGAACGGAAAGACCACCATTGCCACCCTGCTGTATGAGCTATTCAGGAAGATGGGGCATAAAGCCGGCCTGCTCTCCACCGTTTGCAATTATATCGACGGCGAAGCTGTCCCGGCTACCCACACCACCCCCGACCCCATCGCCCTGCACTATCTGGTGGCGCGCATGGCAGATGCCGGATGTGAATACCTCTTTATGGAAGTCAGCTCGCATGCTATCGAACAAAAGAGGATCAGCGGCCTGTCGTTCGACGGGGGAATCTTTACGAACCTGACGCGCGACCACTTAGACTACCATAAAACCGTCGAGAACTACCTGAAAGCAAAGAAGGCCTTTTTCGACGACCTGCCCGCCACAGCTTTTGCCCTGACCAATGCCGACGACAAGACAGGCGCGGTCATGCTGCAAAATACGGCGGCAAAGCGTCTGGCCTACTCGCTCCAACGGCCGGCCGATTTTAAAGGAAAGATACTGGAATCCCACTTTGAAGGGACAGAGTTGATGATCAACGGGCGGGAGGTCATCGTCCGTTTCGTGGGACGCTTCAATGCGTATAACCTGTTAGCCGTATACGGCGCGGCGATTGCCTTGGGTAAAGATCCTGAAGAGGTCTTGATTACCCTCAGCACGCTTCACCCCGTATCCGGTCGTTTTGAGACTATCCCTTCCCCGCTGGGATATACGGCGATTGTCGATTATGCCCATACGCCGGACGCCTTGGTCAATGTCCTGAACGGAATCAGGGAGGTATTGGGCACAGGCGGGCAGATCATTACCGTAGTGGGCGCAGGTGGAAACCGCGACAAGGGGAAACGTCCCATCATGGCGAAAGAGGCCGCCAGGCTAAGCGACCGGGTGATCCTGACATCCGATAATCCCCGTTTTGAAGAAGCGGAAGATATTATCGGCGATATGGTTGCCGGCTTATCCGACGCCGGACTGGAACGCACCTTGTGCATTGCCGACCGTACACAGGCTATCAAGACGGCGACGGCGTTGGCTAAGAGAGGCGACGTCATCCTGATTGCCGGAAAAGGGCATGAAGACTATCAGGAGATCAAAGGGGTCAAGTATCCTTTTGACGACAGGGAGAAAATAAGAACGATATTTACCGCTCAACAACCATAAAAAAAGAGAACGAATATGCTGTACGACCTGTTTAACTATCTGGATCAATTGGATTTTCCCGGCGCGGGGATGTTCAAATATGTATCATTCCGTTCCGGGCTGGCCCTGATCCTTTCCCTTTTCATATCCACCGCTATCGGCCGGCGGATCATCGACAGACTGCAACGCCTGCAGATTGGCGAAACGGTACGTGATCTCGGCCTGGAGGGGCAAAAGGATAAAAAAGGTACGCCAACCATGGGGGGAGTCATCATTATTATCGCCATCCTGATACCGGTTCTGTTCTGCGCCCGTTTGACGAATATTTACCTCATACTGATGCTGATCACGACTATTTGGCTGGGTACGATCGGTTTCCTGGACGATTACATCAAAGTGTTCCGCAAGAACAAAGAGGGACTGCACGGGCGTTTCAAGATTATCGGGCAGATTGGGTTGGGGTTGATTGTGGGCGTCGTCCTGTATGCCAGTCCCGACGTGGTGATCCGTGAGAATATGGAAGTGCACAGCAAGAACAATACGACGATCGAGAAGGTCAACTTCCATTCCAAAGAGACCAAGTCGACAAAGACAACAATCCCCTTTCTCAAGAACAATAACTTTGATTATGCCTTTCTGGTCGAATGGGCGGGGAAATACAAAACGGAAGCTACATGGATCGTCTTTGTGCTGATGACCATTTTTATCGTAACGGCCGTTTCCAACGGAGCCAACCTGACCGATGGCCTGGACGGTCTGGCTGCGGGCAGCTCGGCCATCATCGGAGTCGCGTTGGGTATACTGGCTTATATCTCTTCACATGCCCAGCTCGCCTCTTTCCTCAACATCATGTTTATACCCGGTGCGGAAGAGCTTGTCGTATTCGCGGCATCCTTTATCGGTGCAACGATCGGGTTCTTGTGGTACAACGCCTATCCGGCACAGGTGTTTATGGGCGACACCGGCAGTCTGACGCTGGGCGGTATCATCGCCGTATTTGCCATCATCATCCGTAAAGAGCTGCTGATCCCTATCCTGTGCGGTATCTTCTTTGCGGAGAGTATTTCGGTCATGATACAGGTCTGTTATTTCAAGTATACCAAAAAGAGGTATGGCGAAGGGAGGCGTATCTTAAAGATATCCCCGCTGCACCATCATTTCCAGAAACCCGGAGACGGTACCATAAAGGCGCTCATACAAAAGCCTTACGGCATCGTGCCCGAATCCAAGATCGTGGTGCGTTTCTGGCTGATCGGTATTATATTGGCGGTGATCACCATCGTGACATTAAAGATGAGGTAAAGAGAAAGATGAAAAGGAGAATCGTCATATTGGGAGCAGGGGAAAGCGGCACGGGAGCCGCCATCCTGGCTAAAGCGAAAGGGTTTGACGTCTTTGTGTCCGATGCGTCGGCAATCAAACCGGTATACAAGGAGATGTTGGATACGCGACACATCAGGTGGGAAGAGGGGCGGCACACCGAAGAGGAGATACTGAACGCCGGGGAAGTCATTAAAAGTCCGGGGATTCCCGATACGGTGCCTGTCATTAAGAAATTAGTTGAGAAAGGTATACCTGTTATCTCCGAGATTGAATTTGCCGGACGGTACACCCATGCGAAGATGATCTGTATCACCGGAAGTAACGGCAAGACAACGACTACCCTGCTGACCTACCATATCCTGAAAGAGGCCGGATTGGATGTCGGGCTGGCCGGAAATGTTGGAAACAGCCTGGCGTTGCAGGTAGCGGAAAGTCCACACGCCTGTTACGTGATCGAATTGAGCAGTTTCCAGTTGGATAACATGTTTGACTTCAAAGCCGATATTGCCGTCCTGTTGAATATCACCCCCGATCATATGGATCGTTATCATTACGACATGCAAAACTACATCGATTCCAAATTCCGTATCATACGAAATCAAACGAAGGAAGACGCATTTATCTTTTGGAACGATGATCCTGTCATCAGCCGGGAGCTGTCGCGGCATGCTCCGGAGGCTACGCTTTACCCTTTTTCCGAAACGTGGAAAGAGGGCGTAAAAGGATATGTGAAAGACTCATTAATTATCATTGAATCAGCAAATGGAATGTATACAATGGAACAAGATTTGTTAGCTTTAACAGGCACTCATAACCTGTACAACTCCTTAGCTTCCGGAATCACGGCCAAGCTTGTGGATATACAGGATGAAAAGATCCGCGCATCATTGAGCGATTTCTCCGGCGTCGAACACCGGTTGGAACATGTCGCACGGATACGCGGCGTGGATTATGTCAACGACTCCAAGGCGACGAATGTCAACTCCTGCTGGTATGCTTTGCAAAGCATCCACACAAAGATCATCCTTATCCTGGGTGGTCTCGATAAAGGAAATGACTATACGGAAATAGAAGAACCGGTGAAGGAAAAGGTACGTGCATTGATCTTCCTTGGGCTGGATAACAGTAGACTGCATGCGTTTTTTGACGGTAAGGTCGCCCTGATCGAAGAGGCAGGGTCGATGGAAGAGGCGGTCATGAAATCGTATGAACTGGCCGAGAAAGGCGATACGGTATTGCTCTCTCCCTGTTGTGCAAGTTTCGACCTGTTCAACAACTACGAACACCGGGGCGAGCTGTTCAAAACATGTGTACTTAATTTATAGACCAAAGAAAAGAAAACGAAGTATGGATCTGGCAAGTAAATTGTTTAAGGGAGACCGGGGGATATGGGTGATTTTCCTGTTTCTCGCCCTCATATCGATGATGGCTGTTTTTAGTGCGACCAGTACGATCGCCTATAAATACGCCAACCACTGGGAGCCGATCACCCGGCACGCCTCTTTCTTGGTGATCGGCTTTATCCTGATGCTGATTTTGCATCATATCCCGTGCAGATTCTTTTCCGGCCTGATCTTACTGCTCCCCATTTCCGGCTTATTGTTGCTGGTCACTCCCTTTCTTGGGGAGAGAACGAATGACGCCCACCGGTGGATCGGTCTGTTTGGGTTCACGTTCCAACCCTCCGAGTTCGGCAAACTTTCCTGTATCGTATTTGTGGCCTATCTGCTGAGTAGACGGCATAAACTCACCGATTCACGGGTTTTCAAATGGATATGCTTCGGGATGATCCCTGTTTGCCTCCTTATCTTGCCGGAAAACCTCTCTACGGCCTTTATGCTTTTCTTTGTCTGTTATCTTTTGATGTTTATCGGGGAATTACCCTTTAAGAAACTGGCTAAATTAGGCGGCCTCAGTATTCTTGTAATCACCTTGCTGGTTGTTGCGCTGGTCACCCTGCCGGACGATATGCTGAAACGTGTCTACCACCGCACACTAACATGGAAAGAGCGCATCATAGATCATATACCTAAAAAGGATAAGGCAAGCAACGACACCTACGTCATCAACGACGACAACTATCAGGTATCGCATGCGAAGATTGCGATCGCCCGCGGCGGGTTGTTCGGGAAAATGCCCGGACACGGACAGCAGCGCGATTTCCTGCCGCAAGCCTATTCCGACTTTATCTATGCCATTATTATAGAAGAGTGGGGCATTGTGGGAGGCTTTTTTGTCCTGTTTTTATATGTGGCGCTCATGATACGCGTCGGCATAATCGCGCGACGGTGCGACAAGCTCTTTCCCAAATTCTTAGTGTTGGGATGCGGGTTGCTGGTCGTTATCCAGGCTTTCGCCAATATGGCGGTGGCCGTAGGCCTTTTCCCGGTAACGGGGCAACCTTTGCCTTTAGTCAGCCGGGGGGGGACTTCGACGGTGATTTCCTGTATCTACTTCGGTATGATACTTAGCATAAGCCGTTTCGGGGCCGGGATAGGGGACGAAGAAGAAGACGAAGAAACAGAGAATAGTGAACAGTTAATAGTGAATAGTGAACAGTTGACAAGTGAACAGCTGACAGTTGACAGTGAACAGTGAAATGAGGGCGTACAGAATTATCATAAGCGGAGGAGGAACAGGGGGACATATCTTTCCTGCTATCTCGATTGCCGATACGTTTAAAGCGCGGTATCCTGATGCGGAAATCCTTTTCGTTGGGGCGGAAGGACGGATGGAGATGGAGCGGGTTCCCGCCGTAGGCTACCGGATTACCGGATTGCCGGTAAGCGGCTTTAACCGGACGCAACCGCTCAAAAACATCGCCGTAGCCGGCCGGTTGATCAAAAGCCTCCGCCTGGCAAAGAAGATAACGGGAGAGTTTAAACCGGATATTGTCGTAGGTGTCGGCGGTTTCGCCAGCGGCCCCATCTTGTGGATGGCCGCCCGGCAGGGAATCCCCACGCTGATACAGGAGCAAAACTCCTACGCCGGCCTGACCAATAAACTATTAGCCAGGAAAGCCCGTAAGATATGCGTCGCCTATGAAGGGATGGAGACCTTCTTTCCGGCAGACAAAATCGTCCTCACCGGTAACCCGGTGCGTAAAGACCTGGAAGAGGCTTCGGACAGGAAAGCGGAGGCGTTGACATTCTTCGGCCTCTCGCCGGAGAAAAAAACGCTATTGGTCGTTGGCGGCAGCCTGGGCGCCCGCACGATTAACCAAAGTATCCTCGACAGCTTGGATCGCTTATGCGCTTCCGGACTTCAGGTCATCTGGCAGACAGGACGCGCCTATTTCGACGGGATCAGAAACCGGTTGGATGCATCCGACAGGATGCCTGTCCGCTGCATGGCGTTCATAGCCCGTATGGATTATGCCTATTCGGCGGCCGACCTGGTGATCTCCCGTGCAGGGGCCGGCTCCATATCGGAGCTGTGTTTGTTGAAAAAGCCGGTGATCTTGATCCCGTCTCCCAATGTGGCGGAAGACCACCAGACAAAGAACGCCATGGCGCTGGTTCGGCGGGAGGCGGCGATCGTGGTGGCCGACAAGGAGGCGGAGGAGTTATTGGCGGTCAAAGCGCTTGAAGCCCTCAGCGACAGCGAACGGCTCCTGACCTTGAGCCGGAATATCGGAAAACTGGCGTTGCATCACAGCGCCGAACGCATTGTAGACGAAATGGTAAACATCATAAACGAATGGAGATAAAAAACATAACGGCCGTCTATTTCATCGGTGCAGGCGGGATAGGGATGAGCGCACTGATCCGTTATTTTCTCTCGAAAGGGAAACAGGTAGCGGGATATGATAAAACCCCTTCGGAGCTGACGGAACAGTTGAACAGGGAAGGTGCAGCCATTCATTACGACGACGATGTGGCGCTTATCCCCGACGCGATGAAATCCCCCGCCGGTACGTTGGTGGTCTATACGCCGGCCGTTCCGGCGTCGCATACGGAGCTGACATGGTTCCGCAGCCATCACTTCGAGCCGGTGAAGCGGGCAGAGGTGCTGGGCGAGATCACGAAAGCTTCGCGCGGACTTTGTGTGGCCGGCACACACGGGAAGACAACGACCTCTTCCATGATCGCCCATTTGCTGAAACAGTCGCACGTGGATTGCAACGCCTTTCTGGGCGGTATCCTCAAGAACTACGACAGCAACCTGATGCTCTCCGACAGGAGCGACCTGACCGTTATTGAAGCGGACGAATTTGACCGCTCTTTCCACCGGCTGACTCCCTATATGGCCGTGATCACCTCCGCCGATCCTGATCACTTGGACATATACGATACGCCGGAGGCATACCGCGAAAGCTTCGAACATTTTACCTCCCTCATCCGTCCGGGCGGCTGTCTGGTCATGAAAGAGGGTATACCGGTTACTCCCCGCCTGCAGGATGGGGTCGGGTTATATACCTACTCGGCGACGGGAAAAGGGGATTTTCATGCCGGACGTATCCGTATGGAAAAGGGAGGGCTTCTTTTCGACTTCAACGGCCCCGGCATACATATTGCCGATGTCCGGTTGGGCGTTCCGGTAAAAGTAAATATAGAGAACGGCGTCGCCGCCATGGCAATAGCCTGGCTCAATGGCGCGACTGCCGGCGAGATCAAAAGGGGGATGGCCTCTTTTGCCGGCCCCAAACGCCGTTTCGACATCTGTTTGAAGACAGAAGACCGTGTATTGATCGATGATTATGCGCACCATCCCGTAGAGTTGAAAGAAAGTATCCTCTCCGTAAAGGAGTTGTATGCCGGCAAGAAGGTGACAGGCGTTTTCCAGCCGCATCTCTATACCCGGACACGTGATTTCATGGACGAGTTTGCCGCCAGCCTTTCGCTGTTGGACGAACTGATCCTGCTGGATATCTACCCTGCCCGCGAAGAACCTATTCCGGGCGTGAGTTCTCAAGTGCTCTTCGACAAGGTTTCCATTCCCTGCAAAACGCTGTGTACAAAAGAGCAGCTGCTTGATGTGATGGCCTCCGGGACATACGAAGTGGTATTAATTCTCGGCGCCGGTGATATAGACCGGTTAGTAGAACCTATTAAACATCTATTAGAGACATGTTCCTCCGCATCCTGTCCGTCGTCGTAGCCACCATATTGTTCTGCTACATTTTTGTCGTGGCGTTTTTTTTCAAAGATGCCGGAGTGGAAGGTATTTGCCGCAACTTTTCGGTGGTGGTGAAAGACAGCGCCGACAAACATTTCGTCACGGAAGCGGAGCTGGTCTATCTGCTGAAACAGGCCAACCTGTATGCGGTCGGGCAACCGATGAAATCCATCAACACACACCAAATAGAGACCGTATTGCTGAAAAACGAAATGATTGCCGATGTACAAGCCTATAAAACGCCATCGGGAACAGTCCGGTTGAACGTAAAGCAAAAAATACCAGTCTTACGGGTGATTAGCTCAAGGGGAAACTATTACGTCGACGACAAAGGAGGCATGATGCCGCTAAGCAACCGCTACGTGGCGCATCTTCCCGTAGCAAGCGGATATATAGAAAAAGAGCTGGCAGTAACCGACTTATATAAATTTGCACTATTTTTGCAGGAGAATGATTTCTGGAACGACCAGATTGAACAGATATATGTTCATCCGAACCGTGAAGTAGAGCTGATACCCCGTGTAGGCAACCACCGGATACGGCTGGGTACGTTTGATCATTTCGAGGAGAAACTGGCTAACCTGCAATTGTTCTATAAGCAAGCCATTCCCAAGACAGGATGGGACAAATACAGTATAATTAATTTAAAATATAAAGGTCAGATAGTTTGTACTAAAAAAAATAAACAGATATGATAAACGCAAACTTTATAGCTGCCATTGATTTAGGGACGTCGCACATCACAGGCATGCTCGGGAAAAAGAATGCCGGCGGCGCGCTCAGTATTCTCGCTTGTGAAACGGAAAGTTCCGCCGGCTGTATCAAGAGAGGGTGTGTATATAATGTAGACGAGGCAGCCGGCCGGATCAAAAGCCTTATAACGAAGTTAGAAATGAAATTGCAGCCGGGATCCAGGATCGAGAAAGTCTATGTGGGTATCGGCGGACAGTCTATCCGGTCTGTTGAACATACCGTCTCCCGCATGCTGGAAGCCGACGATGTCGTCACCGACGGGATGATAAACCGGTTATACGAAGAATGCAAAACCTGTAAACCGGATATGCTCGACGTATTGGATATCGTATCGCCCGCCTATTACTTAGACGGGAAGTTAGAGCCTCATCCGGTGGGTATCCCCTGCAAAAAGATTGAAGCGCGGTACAAACTGATCGTAGGCCGCCCCTCTTTAAGGCAGTACATGTTAAAAAGTATTCAGAAACACGCCCGGATAGACATCGCCGGCATCGTGGTATCACCCCTTGCGCTTGACGATGTGGTGTTAAGTGAAGACGAGAAGTCTATGGGATGCGCCGTGATCAACTTTGGAGCGGGGGTGACTTCGCTGACGGTGTACAAAGAAGGCTTGTTGGCCGGTTTGTGCGTCATCCCTCTGGGCGGGAACCTGATTACGAAAGACCTGAAAAAGCTGATGAATGTCGTAGAGACGGAAGCGGAGCGGATCAAGCAGACGTATGGCAGCGCGACAGCGAATAAAGACAACGACATCTCCATACCGGTCGGTTCGGCAGACGGCATAGGGATACGCGAAATAAAGCTGAGCGACATCAGCCCCATCATAGAAGCACGCAGCCAGGAGATTCTGGAGAATGTCTACGCCCGTTTGGAGGAAATGGGCGTAATGAATGCGTTAGGAGCAGGGATTATTATAACCGGAGGCGCTTCGGCATTGAAAAACCTGAAGGAAGCGATCCACGAACGGCTGGGAAAACCTGTCCGTTACGCCGCCATACGTAAAGGGATCGTAGAAAAGACACACCCGGAAGCGGACGTTGCTACCGGCCTGCTGTATCAGGGAACAGAAAACTGTGTGATCATCCCCCCGTCACCGGAACAAACCAAGCCCCCGGTAGTCACGGAGCCTGCAGATCCTCCTGTCACTCCTGATCCGCACGAACAGAAATCGCCGAAGCAGCCGAACACAGGAGGCCTTTTACGCAAGATCAAAAAAACAGTGAAAGGAATGGGACAGCTTTTTGATGAAGAGAATACATAACCGGCAACAGCTATAATAAAGAAGACAATGGACGATACACTATTAAGTTTCAATCTACCGATAGAAGAGCCGAAAATCATCAAGGTCATCGGCGTTGGGGGCGGCGGGGGAAATGCCGTTTCCCACATGTACAGGGAAGGGATACGCGATGTCACCTTCCTGCTCTGTAACACGGACAAACAGGCGTTGGTTCATTCGCCGGTGCCAAACCATTTAATTCTGGGCGAGTCGATCACGAAAGGGTTGGGAGCGGGAAACGAGCCCAGTGTTGCCCGGAAAGCAGCCGAAGAGAGCGAAAACGATATCAGGCAACTGCTCAGCGACGGAACGCAAATGGCCTTTATCACCGCCGGGATGGGGGGAGGAACAGGGACGGGCGCCGCTCCTGTCATCGCCCGGTTCACCAAAGAGATGAATATCCTGACGGTAGGGATTGTGACCATTCCTTTCGCCTTTGAAGGCGAACCAAAGATACTCCAGGCCTTGTACGGAGTGGAAGAGATGCGTAAGAATGTCGATGCTCTGCTGGTGATCAGCAATGAACGCCTGCTGGATATTTATGCCGAAGAAGACATGGATACCGCTTTTGCCAAAGCCGATGACACGCTGACAACAGCGGTCAGGAGTATTTCCGAGATTATCACGGCGGAGGGGAAAATAAACTTAGACTTTGCCGATGTGCGTACAACGCTTAAAGACGGAGGCGTCGCACTGATGAGTAATGGATTTGGAGAAGGGGAAAACCGTTTCCAGAGAGCCATAGATCATGCGCTCAATTCGCCTTTGCTCAACAACAACGACGTATCCATGGCAAGGAAGATTCTGTTCAATATCTCCTATTCGGACGAACTAAAAATGCTGACAAGAGAAATGAGGCAAGTGAATACGTTTATGGAGGGATTTGATACCTCAAAGATCAAAGTCATCTGGGGGTATTCCAAAGATCAGACGTTGGGACGCAAGATAAAAATCACCATCCTCGCTTCCGGATTCGGCCGCAAAAATATCCCTGAAATGGATAAACTGAACAACCATATGACAGAAGAGGAGATACGCCAAGCGGATGAAAAAGAAAAAGAGAGGATAAAAAAGAAAGAACTGTTGGAAGACTATGGCTATCTCACAGGTGGACACCGGCAGGCCAGCGTGAAGTATGTCATTCTTTCGCCTGAAGAGCTGGACAACGACGCTTTTATCACCTTGCTGGAAGACAACCCGACATATGGTCGCGCTTCGAAAATCATTAGAGACGCCCGCAACAGGGCATCCGCAGAAGAGAAGACGACGGCAACAGCAGCCCATTCGCCGTCTCAGGATAAAAGCGCCCCCTCATCAGACGACAGAATAATCTTTTTTTAATCAACAACTATCAATAACAAATCATATGAATCTATTTGAACAGGTCAGTGAAGACATTAAAGCTGCCATGCTGGCGAAAGACAAGATCCGTTTGCAGGCATTGCGCGGCGTCAAGAAAGAGTTTCTGGAAGCAAAGACCGCCAAAGGCGGAGACGGCGAACTGACGGACGAAACGGCCGTCAAGATCCTGCAGAAAATGGTGAAACAACGCAAGGAAAGCGCGGAGATTTTCGCTGCGCAGGGACGGCCCGAACTGGCCGAAAACGAACTGGCCGAAGTCGCCGCCATCGAAGGATATCTGCCCCGTCAGATGTCTGCCGGAGAATTGGAGGAGGCGCTGAAAGCCATTATTGCACAGGCAGGCGCCGAAGGGGCTAAGGATATGGGCAAAGTCATGGGGATAGCCGGCAAAGCATTAGCCGGTAAAGCCGATGGCCGGACGATATCCGAAACCGTCAGGCGGCTCTTGAATTAACAGACCACTCATCCCCTAAATCCTTTTACTGCCATGATTTCATTTCTTTGTTGTCTCGCACTTCTTGTGGCCGGATATGTCATATACGGAACGTTTATCGAACGGGTGTTCGGTATCGAACCGGATCGTGTCACTCCCGCCCATGCAAAAAAGGATGGTGTAGACTATGTACCGATGCCTACATGGAAAGTATTCATGATCCAGTTCCTGAATATCGCCGGACTGGGTCCGATCTTCGGCGCCATTATGGGCGCCAAGTTTGGTATTTCCTCTTTTATATGGATTGTATTGGGCAGTATTTTTGCCGGCGCTACGCACGATTTCCTGTCCGGCATGTTGTCGGTACGGAACAATGGCGAAAGCCTGCCGGAAATGACCGGCCGCTATTTGGGACGGCATTGCAAACAGCTGATGCGCGGCTTTACCCTCCTGTTGATGGTGCTTGTCGGCGCGGTCTTTGTAGCCGGCCCGGCAGGATTGCTGGCCAAGATGACACCCGAAAGCCTGGACATCACTTTCTGGGCAACCGTTGTTTTCCTCTATTATATTGTAGCCACCTTGCTCCCGATAGATAAAATCATTGGAAAGATCTACCCTCTGTTTGCCATCGCGTTGTTGTTTATGGCTGTCGGGATTATGGTGATGATTATCTACCACTATCCCGTCTTGCCGGAGTTTACCGACGGCTTGCGAAACACCCACCCCGACGGCCTGCCCATTTTCCCGATGATGTTTGTCTCCATCGCCTGCGGCGCTATTTCCGGTTTCCATGCGACTCAAAGCCCCTTGATGGCGCGTTGCCTGAAAGAGGAGAAATATGGACGTCCGGTATTTTACGGCGCGATGATCGCAGAAGGCATTGTCGCTTTGGTATGGGCGGCGGCAGCAACCTATTTCTTTCATACCGAAGAGGGAAAAGCCCTTTTTACGGCCGCTTCGGGCAACGACAACGCCGCCATCATCGTGGACAGTATCACCAAAGAATGGCTGGGGACGGTCGGCGGATTCCTTGCTATACTCGGCGTTATTGCCGCTCCCATCACGTCGGGGGATACGGCCTTTCGCTCGGCTCGCCTGATTGTTGCCGACTTCCTGAACCTGGATCAAAAGCCCATTCTCAAACGCTTGGTGGTATCCATTCCGCTATTCGTCGCCGGTTTCCTGATCCTGCAGATCGACTTTGCCGTGATCTGGAGATACTTCGCATGGGTCAACCAGACGCTTGCCGTTTTTACGCTTTGGGCGATAACCGTTTTTCTGGTGTCGGTCAGGAAATGCTATCTCATCACCCTGATACCGGCGCTGTTTATGACAGCCGTCTGTTCCACCTATATCTTTATCGCCCCCGAAGGATTGAACCTGGGCGCCGGCATTTCCCAAACGCTTGGCATCGGTTGCACGGCCGTCACATTCGTCCTTTTCCTGCTCTGGCGTAAAAAAACCATATAACGAATGATGCTATCAAGGTCTCGTTTTTACCTCTATTATCTCACTGAGGTTCGTGGTATATCTGCGGGAGATAAATTCGCGTTTGCCTGCCCAGAGGATACCGTCACCCTGTACGGCCACTTTGATTTTATCCGTCCCGTTCTTTTTCGTGATGGCGTCGATGGCCTGTGACAGGCGTTTTTGTTTCTCGCGGTCTTTCTTGTCGAACAAATCCAACTGAAGGGAGCTTTCCGGAATCAGATCGGCTACGATAACGCCTGCCCGCTTATAATCGTACCCCTTTTTGTAAATCTTTTCCAAGGCTGTGCGGCAGTATCCGATGATTTCAGCCGTGTCATGGGTAGGGATCGTCAGGTTAATGGCGTGGCTTTGGTAATACTGTGCCTCCTCGCTTTTAAACCAGGAGGTGGAAACGGTGACAATAACCACCCTGGCATACGATTGCTGCCGGCGTAGTTTCCGGCTGCATGAAGCGGCAAAATTAGCCACCGCCTCCATCAGAATAGTGAACTCCCTGACCGGCCGGCCGAATGAGCGGGAGGTGCAGATTTGTTTCTTTTCCGCATCCTGTTCGTCCGAAACAGAGGGGATGCCTTGCAGCTCCATCCACATACGTTCGCCCACTACCGTCATTTGCCTGCGTACCCAGGAGCGGGAACGTTGTGCCAGGTCGTAAGCCGTATGGATGCTATGGTATTCCAGCATTTTCCGGTGTTTGCGCCCGACGCCCCACACCTCGCCGACAGGTGTCAGTTGCAGGGCTTTGAGGCGTTTTTCTTCGGTGTCTATGATGCAAACCCGCTCATAGCCGGGATGTTTTTTGGCGAAATGATTCGCCATTTTAGCCAGTGTCTTTGTCGGGGCAATGCCCAAACTGACCGGTATCCCCGTATGGCGGGTGGTGACGCGGACAATCTCTTTCCCGAAAGCCACCAAATCCACTATCCCCTCCAGGTGGAGGAAGGCCTCGTCGATGGAATACACCTCTATTTCAGGAACAAAAGAGGATAAGGTCGCCATCACCCTGTTTGACATATCGCCATACAGGGCATAATTGGACGAGAAGACCGTCACCCGCCCCTCCCGTATCAGCTCTTTTATCTTGAAGGCGGCTTCTCCCATGGGGATACCCAGGTCTTTGGCCTCCTGTGAACGGGCAATCACACACCCGTCGTTGTTGGAGAGGACAACGACCGGCTTGCCGGTGAGCGAAGGATCGAATACCCGTTCACACGAGGCAAAGAAGTTATTGCAATCGACCAGACCGAACATGGCTATTTCCGTTTTCTGCGTTTGTGATTCCGGATGGAGTAGGTGACAATGCCCCAGATCAGGAAATCGTTTTCCTGTGTCACCTTAATGGGCTGGTATGCCTCATTGGCCGGGATAAGCCAGACGACCTCCTTTTCAATCCGTATATATTTCAATGTAAACTCCCCGTCGATGTAGCACACCGCCATATCCCCGTTTTGAGGCTCCGGCGACTTGTCGATAATCAGGATGTCGCCGTCTTCTAATCCCGCGTCGCACATGGAATCGCCCCTGACCCTGCCAAAGAACGTGCTTGCCTGATTCTGTATCAACTCCCTGTTCAGGTCGATGGCCGTATCCATCAGATCTTGTGCCGGCGAAGGAAACCCTGCTTTGATTCCCCCTGAAGCATACGGCAGGCTCAAGACGGTCTGCGCATCTACCGGATGCAGTTCGATGGTCGTATGATCCGCTTTCATTTCCTGATAAATTCTTAAGCTATTTTTGTCTACACACAAAGATAGGAAAGTTTTCCGAAACTCTGCCGGAGGCTCCTGCTTTGTGGGCAGTATCATATGAAGGTGGAGTATGCCCATGCCTCCGGAACTACCTAACTAGCCCGTGGTAACGCTCTAACTAACCCGTGACGACGGACTAACTGGGTAGCTGAACCTAAACACAGGATCAAAAAAATTACTCCCGTCCAAAAAAAAATTACTCCCGTCCAAAAAAAAATTGCTCCCGTCCTGTGTGAGAATCACTCCCGTCCTTTTAAAAATCACTCCCGTCCGTATGCCGGACTTCTCTT
>JAISQD010000136.1 GCA_031274415.1 Tannerellaceae bacterium
TGGGAGGGCTATGCCGAAGGGCAGTTCGGGACGTTTTACGGTTGTATGGCAGACTATGTCAAGCTGTTGGACGAATACGAAAAGTCGGAAATGAACAAAGCCGCCTACGAAGCCGCCAAACTGGCCGCCATGGTGCATTTGTATGACTGGCTGCTGGCCTGTGTGGACATGTACGGCGACATGCCTTTCTCCGAAGCCTGCCGGCTGCCTCTTACCTCCGACGTGACGGATTCCCATTCCACTTACGACAAGGCGGAGGATATCTATGCCACCGCTATGGACGAACTGAAAGAGGCCGCACAGCGGTTTACCGGTTCGGATCTGGTCAACTTCAGCTCCTTTGCCGCCCAGGATTACGTCTGCAACGGCAACTTCGGCAAATGGGCGCGGTATGCCAACTCGTTGCGCCTGCGCGCCGCTATCCGCGTTTCGCAGCATGGCTCCCTGACGGCGAAAGGAAAGGAAACGATTGCCGAAATACTCGGGAACCCCGCTCAGTACCCGTTGGTTGAAACCAACGACGACAATATCTTCCTCCGCAACGACCATTCAGGCGATTTGAATTTCGAGGGCGGCGGCGGATTCGACTGGGTATCCTGCCGTCTCGCTTCCGGCGCTATTGTCAGCCGGATGCTGAAAAACGGCAATTACTACGTCGGCGCCCCGGCTACGGCAGGTAAATATGAGGAGAGTACGGACGACCCGAGGATATTGCTCCTCTTTACCATGAGAGCGGAGGGGGATATCGACGACCCTGTGTCCGACCCTGCCCAGGTGTATACGTATGCGAATGTACTGGCCGGCGAAACGAGACCGTTGTATTTTTATGGCGCCACGTTAGACAGGGAGATTCCTCCTTATGTATCGAGTCCTTTCTCCGAGATTGTCTATGACGGCTTTTTCCGGAGGAACAGGAACTTCGAGCATGTACAGATGACGGCCTCCGAGGTGCTCTTCTGCAAAGCCGAAGCCTACCACAGAGGGTGGGGCGTAGCACAGAACGACGCCGAAGCGGAAAGGTATTTCAAGGAAGCGGTGAAGCAATCCATCAAATTGTATTACCACTGGAACGAGGTGAGCGACAAAACGACCACGCAGTCCATCCCCACTCCCAGCGACGCGGCGATCGAAGCCTTTGCTGCCGCCCGGTGGGTATCGAGCGTCAACCCTGAATTTCCTTACGATGCCGCCGACCCGAAATTAGATGCTATCCTGACACAAAAATGGCTGCACTGGGGCATCTTCTTCCCGCGCCAGTGCTGGAGCCAGATCCGCCGGACAGGATTGCCCAAGCTGATTTATCCGGGCAGCGGCGACCAGGTGTTGCCCTGGGCGCCCGACCGGTGGAGGTATCCGGTGGCTGAACGGAGTTACAACCAAAAGTATCCGGGTGAGGATGTGGATACCTATTATAATATACTCTTCTGGGCGGATCCGAGAGGGATGCGCCATTCCGTTAAAAGCGGCAGTACCTGGACAGACCAGTATTGACGACTACAAACAAGGAAGGCTGTCCAACATTCGGGCAGCCTTTTTTGTCTCCATCCATCCCACCGGATGAAATGTTTATCGCTGTTTTTTGACACTTTGTAAAATCAGCATACATCGCGGTCATTATCTGAAAATAATTCCTATATTTACACCTCTATTTAACAGCAAACAATGAACGCTCCCACATATACAATTAGCACAAAAGCCATTGATTTGGTTGCACAAATTGCCGAAAGGGTTGGCGAAATAAAAGGTGCAGGCGAGTATAGCCGCAATTTGCGGTTACGTAAAATCAATCGTTTGCGTTCCATCCAGTCCTCTTTGGCGATCGAAAACAACACGCTTTCGTTAGGGCAGGTGACCGACATTATCGAGGGCAAAAGGGTATTGGGCCTACCGCTTATTCATGCGGGGGCAGGTTACCAGTTTGTTCCACAACTTATTACCGACTTGTTCTTGTGGGCAAAGAAAACGGATATCCACCCGCTTATCAAAAGTTCCATTGTTCATTTTGAGATTGAATTTATCCACCCTTTTATGGACGGCAACGGCAGGATCGGGCGGCTTTGGCAAACGCTTATCCTCTCCAAATGGAACGAGCTTTTTGCCTGGCTACCAGTCGAAACCGTAGTTTATGAAAACCAGCAGGAATATTACGATGCCTTGCAGGCAGCGGGAAGAACGGCCGATTCCGGCGTTTTTATCGAATTTATGCTTTCTGCCGTTTTGAAAGCGCTGGACGAATTGCCAAATAAGAAAATTACCGATATATTTACCGATATAATTACCGATAAACTCTCCAAAACCGAATGGGATTTTTTGGAACAGATAGCAGGTTATCTCGACAAAAACGGTGAAATCACGAATTATCGCGCCAGGCTTCTGACAAACAAATCGGATACCAGCGTAAAAAAATATTTTGCTAAATTTGTGGAGATAGGCATTTTGAAAATGGAAGGGCAAAATAAAGGTAGAAAATATAAAAGGATATAAAGAAAATGGTTGATTTTAATCGGATTCCCTCTCCGTGTTATGTGATGGAAGAGAAAGCGCTCAGGGAAAATCTGTCTCTTATCACGTATGTAAAGGAATCTGCCGGAGTAGATATTATTCTGGCATTTAAGGCGTTTGCCATGTGGAAAGCATTTCCCATTATCCGTGAATACATCCCCTGTTCGACAGCCAGTTCGAGATATGAAGCCCAATTGGCCTATGAAGAGATGGGGAGCCGGGCGCATACCTATTCGCCGGCCTATACGGCGGAAGACTTTCCTTTTATTATGCAGTATAGCAGCCATATCACGTTTAACTCACTCACACAGTTCGAACGGTTTTATCCGCTGGTGGAGGCCGGCGGGAGGGATATCTCTTGCGGACTGCGCATCAATCCCGAATATTCGGATGTTGAAACAGACCTGTATAATCCATGTGCACCCGGATCGCGCATGGGGGTGATCAGCGAACGGTTGGGCGACGCTTTGCCGGAAGGCATCGAAGGGCTGCATTTTCATACGTTATGCGAATCGACCTCTTATGACCTGGAGAAGACGCTGGCTGAAGTGGAAAGGCGTTTCGGGCGCTTTCTTCCGACAATCAAATGGTTGAATATGGGTGGGGGACACCTGATGACCCGTAAAGGGTATGACGTCGACCACCTGATCGCACTGCTTCGCTCATTCCGCGCAAAATATCCGCATTTGGAGATTATATTGGAGCCGGGAAGCGCATT
This sequence comes from Tannerellaceae bacterium, assembly GCA_031274415.1. Taxonomy (GTDB): domain Bacteria; phylum Bacteroidota; class Bacteroidia; order Bacteroidales; family Tannerellaceae; genus DFXE01. The sequence goes on from JAISQD010000136.1 coordinate 3,221, forward strand.
TGTCTGGCAGACGGGCTTTCTGCTGACTACGGTCGTTGATATTGTAGAAAACAGGGGGATACAAACCGCTATGATCGACGCCTCCTTTACCTGTCATATGCCGGATTGTCTGGAAATGCCCTATAAGCCGGTTATCCGTGGTGCGACGGATGCCGTAGAGGGAAAACCGACCTACCGGATAGGGGGAAACAGCTGTCTGAGCGGTGATTATATGGGCGACTGGTCTTTTGACCAACCTTTGAAAGCGGGCGACCAACTGATTTTTGAAGATATGATCCATTATACGATCGTTAAAACGACGATGTTTAATGGAATACCCCATCCGTCGTTGGCGCTTTGGCGTGATGACGACAGGCTGGTTCTCTACAAAACATTCGGCTATCAGGATTATAAAAACAGGATGAGCTGACCACCGGTATCAATTAAAATAGTACCTTAGCAGCTTGAAATGAAATCATAAAATAAAGAGATGGGTATTCTGGGCTTTTTCAGTAAAGAAAAGAAAGAGACTTTGGATAAAGGATTGTCCAAATCCAAAGAGAGTGTTTTTTCCAAATTAACACGAATCGTTGCCGGTAAGAGTAAGGTCAACGACGAGGTGTTGGACGATCTGGAAGAGGTATTGATCACATCGGATGTAGGCGTCGAAACGACATTGAAAATCATTTCCCGCATAGAGAAGCGTGTGTCGAAAGACAAATACGTGACCCCTCAGGAGCTGACCGCTATCCTGCGCGATGAAATCGCCGGTTTACTGACTGAGAATCATACGGAAGATCTCGATGGATTCGTACTTCCGGCAGATAAAAAGCCTTATGTCATCATGGTGGTAGGCGTAAACGGTGTCGGTAAGACGACAACGATCGGCAAATTGGCGCATCAGTTTAAGAAAGCGGGCAAGAAAGTCTATCTGGGAGCCGGCGATACATTCCGGGCGGCAGCCGTAGAGCAGTTAATCATCTGGAGTGAAAGGGTGGGGGCATCGATTGTTAAACAGGAGATGGGATCAGACCCTGCCTCTGTGGCATACGATACTTTAAGCTCGGCTAAGGCAAACGGCGCGGATGTGGTGATTATTGATACGGCAGGCCGTTTACATAATAAGTTAAACCTGATGAACGAGCTGACGAAGATAAAAAATGTCATGAAAAAAATTATCCCCGACGCTCCGCATGAAATAGTATTGGTACTGGACGGATCAACGGGGCAAAATGCATTTGAACAGGCGAAGCAGTTTACTGCGGCAACGGAAGTGAACGCCTTGGCTGTTACCAAGTTGGACGGAACGGCAAAGGGCGGCGTCGTCATCGGTATTTCCGACCAGTTCCGTATTCCTGTCAAATATATCGGTTTGGGAGAGGGGATGGAAGATTTGCAGGTATTCAATAAAAGGGCATTTGTGGATTCATTGTTTGGTGAGTAAATGACCTGAATGAGAAGGAATAAAGTAGATATCATCACGTTAGGCTGTTCAAAAAACCTGGTGGATTCCGAACGGTTGATGCGTCAATTCGTAGCCAATGGGTACACGGTGGAACATGATCCGGGAAAAGTGAACGGTGAAATCGTGGTTGTCAATACCTGCGGCTTTATCGGCGACGCGCAGGAAGAGTCGATCCGGATGATCCTTGAACTGGGAGAAGCGAAGAAGAGGGGTCAAATCGCCCAACTGTATGTGATGGGATGTCTCTCCGAACGTTTCCTGGAAGAGATGAAAAACGAACTCCCTGAAGTCGACCGTTTTTATGGTAAGTTCAATTGGAAAGAACTCTTATCCGACCTGGGCAAACCCTATTATCAGGATTTGGCCGACAACCGGATTCTTACGACTCCCCGCCATTATGCCTATGTGAAAATCTCGGAAGGCTGCAACCGTACATGCTCCTATTGCTCCATCCCTGTGATGACCGGACGCCATACGTCCCGGTCGATGGAAGAGATCGAAAACGAGGTTCGTTCGCTGACGGAGCAGGGGGTAAAAGAGTTTCAGGTCGTCGCACAGGATTTGACCTATTATGGGTTAGACCGGTATGGGCGGATGGAGCTGCCGCAGTTGATCGAACGGATATCGGACATTCCCCATGTCGGGTGGATCCGCTTGCATTACGCCTATCCGTCCGGTTTCCCTCTTGATTTGTTGCGGGTCATGCGTGAACGTGAGAATGTGTGCCTCTACTTAGATATCGCGTTACAGCATATCAGCGATCCCATGTTGAAACGGATGCGCCGTCATATCACAAAAGCGGAAACGTACACGTTGTTGGAGCGTATCCGGGAAGAGGTACCCGGTATTCACCTGCGTACGACATTCATGACCGGGTATCCCGGAGAGACGGAGAGGGATGTTGAAGAATTGGCGGACTTTGTCCGGGCGATGCGTTTTGAACGGATGGGCGCTTTCGCTTACAGTCACGAAGAGGGCACATACGCCTATACCCATTTTCAGGACGACATACCGCAGGAGGTCAAACAGGAGCGGTTAGATTACATCATGCGTATTCAGGAACATATCTCCGCCGAAATCAATGAACAGAAAAAAGGGCGCACCTTCCGGGTGATTATTGACAGGGAAGAGGAGGATTTCTATGTCGGGCGGACGGAGTATGATTCGCCGGATGTCGATCCCGAAGTGCTTATCGCGAAAGATAAACGGCTTGTCGTGGGTGAGTTTTATCAGGTGAAGATAAAGGAAACGGAGGCCTTTGACCTGTATGGAGAGGTTGAAAAAAAGGAGATTTAGAGCCGGATATGGATCATACAGGTTAAAAACTGCAAACAGATTTGTTCGTTTACAAAAAAATAACTAATATCGCTGTGTAATTAAGAATTAGAGCAGGTGAATATGAAAAATAAGGAATTAGTAAAAGAGATATCCGGTCGTCTTGGGTGGACGCCGGACGACGTATCGGGCATGATTTCGGCGCTTGGCGTTCTTATAGGCTCTCGATTAGTAGACGATGATATGGTTTGTTTAGACGGGTTTGGCCAGTTTGAAGCAAGAAAGAAAGGAGAGCGTGTATCGGTCAATCCTTCAAATGGAAAACGGTATTTGGTGCCTCCCAAACTTGTACCTGTTTTTAAACCGGATGCGACGGTTAAAACACAACTAAAAGAATTAGGAAGCAATGAATAATCGTTTAACAATAGAAGAAATTGCCGGATTGTTAGCTGAATCCACCGGAAAAGAAAAAGAAATCATTGAACAATTTCTAAAAGAATTTGTTTTTGTCGTCAGAGATTATATATTTGCCGACAGAATTGTGATGATAAAGGGAATAGGCGTTTTTAAGATCATCCAGGTGGACAAACGTGAAAGTATTGATGTAAACACGCAGGAGCGTATTGTTATCCCGGTGCATTATAAACTATCCTATTTACCGGAAAAAGAGATGAGGGAACAGGTGAATAAACCTTTTTCTTTCTTTGACACAATCGAAGTAGGGGAAGATGTGAATGCGCCTGTCGTTGTTGATGATAGTGAAGTTGGAGTTGAAAAAGATGACGATGCGGAAGATGGAATAGAACTTGAAGAAGAAAATATAGTCGTAGAAACAGAACAAAAAAATGAAACAGATAGTGAATTGGAAATGGATTTAGAGAAAAAAACAGAAGAAGTAATTATAAACAAGGAAAGGAAAACGGATATGAACCAAATGTATAGCAAAGAGACTTCATCAAGAGAAGTCAGACACGAAATAAACAAGATGAAGCGTTTTATCAGGATATGTATCGTATCTATAATTGTATTGATAGTGGCTTTAGGCGTTGTTATCTTTTTTAGCTTTAATAAAACGACTTCTCCAGCGGTCGTAGCGAATCCTCCCGCCCCGGCGATTGCCGAACCTTCGGAATCGATCAGTTTGCCGCTTGAAGACGATGAGCCGGAAACACCGGTGGAAGAGGAGGTACAGGATATACTGGCCACCGTAAAAGTGCAGAAGGGCGACAGACTAAACCTCTATGCACTGGAGTATTACGGGCATAAGTACTTTTGGGTCTATATTTATCAGCACAACAAAAGCGTACTTGATGATCCGGATCGTATTCCGGTTGGCGTAGAACTGCAAATACCATCCGCTAAATTATATGATATCAATGCAGATGATCCCGCTTCCATAAAAAAGGCGGGCGCTCTCCAGACGCAGATCCTTTCGAAGTACCGGAAGCGCTATTCTCCTTATCAATACAAGGAACAATACCCGCAGTATCCGCCCAACTATTTTTACTAAATTAAATAAACAACCGAGAAACGGGTTAGTATTATTTAACTGCAAATTTAAAGGATACCCCTTTAACATGTCTAATTTTGTGCGTTGAATAACGTAAGGTAAAAAGTAAATATAATAATTAGTAAAAACGATGAGTGAAACAGTAGATATTCGTGAGTTGAACGAACGGATTGAAAGTAAGAGTTCATTTGTAAACATGATTACCGTAGGAATGAACCAGGTGATCGTTGGACAGAAACATTTAGTAGAGTCTTTGTTAATCGGCCTGCTTTCGGACGGGCATATCCTGTTGGAAGGTGTACCCGGTCTGGCAAAGACATTAGCCATTAAGACTTTGGCATCGTTGATAGACGCTAAATACAGCCGCATCCAGTTTACGCCCGACTTGCTTCCGGCCGACGTAATCGGCACCATGATTTACAGTCAGAAAAATGAAGAATTTCAGGTAAAGCATGGGCCTATTTTCGCTAATTTTGTATTGGCTGATGAAATTAACCGCGCACCTGCCAAAGTACAAAGCGCACTTCTTGAAGCGATGCAGGAGCGTCAGGTGACGATTAGTGAGACGACGTACAAGTTGCCTAAGCCTTTCCTTGTGATGGCCACGCAGAACCCGATCGAGCAGGAGGGGACTTATCCGCTTCCTGAAGCGCAGGTCGATCGTTTTATGCTGAAAGCGGTGATCGGTTATCCGAAAAAGGAGGAAGAGAAACTGATTATCCGTCAGAACATATCCGGCGAGAAGCCGGATATAAAACCGGTTCTCACAGGGAAAGAGATACTGGAAGCCCGTAAAGTTGTCCGTGACGTCTATCTGGATGAGAAGATCGAGCGTTACATTGTCGATATTGTTTTTGCTACGCGGTTTCCGCACGAACACGGATTGCCTAACCTGGCTAACATGATCTCGTTCGGCGCCTCCCCGCGTGCCTCGATCAACCTGGCTTTGGCGGCACGCGCCTATGCCTTTATCAAACGCAGGGGGTACGTGATTCCCGAAGATATCCGCGCCGTATGCCACGATGTCATGCGTCACCGTATCGGCTTGAGTTATGAAGCGGAAGCCAACAACCTGACATCGGAAGAAATTATCAGTGAAATATTGAACAAGGTAGAAGTACCTTAATTATGGAAACGAGTGAACTATTAAAGAAAGTTCGCCGGATTGAAATAAAAACGCGCGGCCTGTCCCGTAATATCTTTGCAGGACAATACCATTCGGCTTTTAAAGGACGCGGGATGGCTTTCAGCGAAGTGCGTGAATATCAATACGGCGATGATATCCGTGATATCGACTGGAACGTTACGGCGCGGTATATCCGTCCGTACGTGAAGGTGTTTGAAGAAGAACGTGAGTTGACCGTTATGTTGCTCATTGATGTTTCGGGTAGTAGCGATTTTGGTTCGGTACACGTCATGAAGCGGGAGATCATCACAGAAATAGCTGCCACACTGGCTTTTTCGGCGATTCAGAATAACGATAAAATCGGCGTTATTTTCTTTTCCGATAAGATAGAGAAATTTATCCCCCCCCAGAAAGGGAAGAAGCATATCCTTTATATCATTCGCGAGTTGATTGATTTTCATCCGGATGATACAAAAACGGATATCAGTCAGGTGTTGAAATACCTGACGAATGTGATCAAGAAACGTTGTACGACGTTTCTCATTTCCGACTTTATCGACGAAAGAAATTTCAAAGATGCTCTTACAATCGCCAATCGTAAACATGATGTGGTGGCTATTCAGGTATATGATCGTCGGGAGACGGGATTGCCTTCGGTCGGTTTGATGAAGATAAAAGATGCGGAAACGAAAGAGGAGCGCTGGATAGATACCTCTTCCGCACGGGTTCGCCAGGCGTATAGTACATGGTGGGATCGTCGTCAGAAAGAAATGAATGATGCATTTAAGAAATGCCGGGTAGATTCGGTCTCTATCCGTACGGAAGATGATTATGTGAAATCGTTAATTGCTCTTTTTGAAAAACGTAATTAAACAAACACATGAAATTAATGAAGAAAAGCATTCTGTTTCTTATATGTATTCAACTTTTATTTTCAGTCGGAAAAGGATCAGCACAAAATACGTTGATTGATGTAAAGCTTGATTCGGCCGCTATCCTGATAGGAGAGCAAACCGTTTTACATCTGACCGTCACGTCCGACAGGGAGAAAGAGATACACATTCTCATCCCGCGCGATACGTTGATGCGCGGAGTGGAGGTCTTAGCTGTTTCCAGTCCTGATTCTTCGATCATCGACAACGACCGGTTATTGATCAAACAGGATGTGCTGATCACCTCGTTTGATTCCGCTCTTTACCTGTTGCCGCCGTTGGCCGTTATCGACGGACGGGATACGGTGTTTTCCAATCAGATCGCCCTGAAGGTTTCGACGATCCCTGTGAATGTCGATACGCCGGAGGAGTTTTATGATATTAAAGAGGTCTGGAAGCCTCCTTTTGTTCTGGCGGATTATTATCTGATTCTGTTTGGCGTCCTGTTTTTCCTGTTCCTGATTTGTGTTGCAGGATATATGATTCAACGGATCAGGAACAAAAAATCCCTCCTGCCATTCAAAAAAGAGGCGCCCAAGCTTTCTCCATACGACCAGGCGGTGAAGGATTTGGATGATATAAAGCGGCAAAAGCTCTGGCAGCAAGGACGCAACAAAGAATACTATACCTTGGTAACGGAGGTACTGCGTACCTATATGGAAGAGCGTTTTGATATCAACGCCCTGGAAATGACTTCAGAAGAGATTCTGCACGCCATCCGCGACAGGGAAGAGGTCGATTCGGTCTATGAGAACCTGAAACAGATTCTGCAATTGGCCGACTTTGTGAAATTTGCCAAACTGATTCCGCTTCCGGATGAAAATGATTTGAGTATGATGAATGCCTATCTGTTTGTTAATCAGACTAAGCAAACTTTAATAAAAGAATGAACATGGTATTTGCGAATCCTACATATTTATATCTGTTGCTGTTGCTCATCCCTTTGGCCGGATGGTATATTTGGAAGCTTCGTAAAAGTCAGGCCAGTTTACAGATATCATCGTCACAGGCCTTTAGTGTACCGGGAATCAATTCCTATAGGGTCTATCTCAGGCATTTGCCCTTTGTCCTTAGGATGATGGCGATCGCCTTGACGGTGATTGTCCTGGCGCGCCCGCAATCGACGAACAGTTGGCAGAACTCTTCGACCGAGGGGATTGATATTATGATGGCGATAGATGTTTCGACGAGTATGTTGGCGATGGATTTGAAGCCGAACCGTTTGGAAGCGGCAAAAGATGTCGCCGCCTCTTTTATCAACGGGAGGCCGAACGACAATATCGGGCTGGTCGTCTTTTCGGGCGAGAGCTTTACGCAATGCCCGCTTACGACCGACCATACCGTGCTGTTGAATCTTTTCAAGGATATCCAATGCGGTATGATCCAGGACGGGACGGCTATCGGATTGGGGCTTGCCAATGCGGTGAGCCGCATCAAGGATAGCCAGGCCAAATCGAAAGTCATTATCCTGTTGACCGACGGGGTGAACAATATGGGGGAGATCGCCCCCGTCACCGCTGCGGATATAGCGCAGACGTTTGGTATACGGGTGTATACGATCGGCGTCGGGACAAAGGGAGAGGCGATGTACCCCTATCAAACGGCTTTTGGCATTAGCTATCAGAAAATACCGGTGGAAATTGACGAGCCGGCATTGAAGCAAATCTCCTCTACAACAGGCGGGCAGTATTTTCGCGCAACGGACAATGCCAGCCTGAAAGAGATTTATACCGAGATAGATAATATGGAGAAGACAAAAATCAGCGTACAGGAATACAGTAAAAAACAGGAGGAATATAAAAACTGGGCTTTATTGATCCTTGCACTGCTGCTTTTGGATATGTTGTTGAGAAATACATTGTTGAGGAATATACCATAAAGAAAGGATTGATTATGTTTCGTTTTGCACATCCCGACTATTTATATCTGCTTTTTATACTTCCGGTATTGATCGCTTTGTATCTGTATGCCTTTATACGAAAGAAAAAGGCGATCAGGAAATATGGCGCTCCCGAGCTGTTGGCCGAACTGATGCCGGATGTGTCGTTAAAGCGTCAGCATTGGAAGTTCTGGTTGCTGTTCGGCGCTATTGCCGTATTGATTTTTGTGATTGCCGGGCCGCAGTTCGGTTCTAAGCTGGAGACGGTCAAACGCCAGGGGGTCGAGATTATGGTTTGCCTGGATGTGTCGAACTCCATGCTTGCCGAAGATGTCACGCCCAACCGCCTGGAAAAATCCAAACAGATGCTCTCTATCCTGACGGACGGATTTATAAACGATAAGGTCGGGCTGATCGTATTCGCCGGGGATGCGTTCACGCAATTACCGATCACCTCCGATTATATATCGGCTAAAATGTTCCTGTCGTCGATCAGTCCGAGCATTGTCTCGACGCAGGGGACGGCTATCGGTGCGGCCATCAACCTGGCTGTCCGCTCTTTTACGCCCGATGAAGCATCGGATAAGACGATTATACTGATTACCGACGGCGAAAACCATGAAGACGACGCCATTGGCGCGGCAAAAAAAGCGGCAGAGAGAGGTATTCATGTCAATATCGTAGGCATGGGGCAGGTGAACGGCACGCCGATACCGATCGGAGGGAATAATAATTTCATGAAAGATCGGGAGGGAAATGTGGTCGTGACAAAATTGAACGAACAGATGTGTCAGGAGATTGCGGCGGCAGGACAAGGGATGTATGTTCGTGCGGACAATACAAACTCGGCATTGAGGGCTTTGCAGAGTGAGATCAATAAAATGAATAAATCCGAAATAGACAGCAAAATCTATTCCGAATACGACGAACAGTTTCAAACGCTTGCCTGGTTTGTCCTGTTTTTACTGATCGTCGAGTTTTTGACATTAGACCGGAAAAGCCGGATATTCAGAAAAATAAAGTTGTTCTCTTAATCTATCGAAGATGATGAAAGGTATGCAGAAAGTAGTGATATGGGCGATGGCATTTATAGTTTGTCCGGGAGTTACATTCGCCCAAAAGGCTGAACGTAAAAACGTTCGCGAGGGAAATAAGTTGTACAGGAACGAGAAATTTACCGAATCGGAGATTGCCTACCGCAAGAGCCTGGATGTCAATCCCCGCTCCTTTGAGGGGACATTCAACCTGGGGGACGCCCTTTACCGGCAAGAGAAATACCCCGAAGCGGCCGAACAGTACCAACTGATCCTCGGGCAGGGGGAGAAGCTGTTGCAGGACGATCCCGCCAATGCCGCGCGGTTGTCGCAAGTACTTCATAACCTTGGGAATATTGGGATGAAAAATAAAGACTATGCCAAAAGCATCGAAGCCTATAAGCAGTCGCTTCGCCTCAATCCGGGGGATGACGAGACGCGCTACAACCTGGCTTTAGCCCAGAAATTGTTGCAAGATCAGGAAAACGAGGATCAAAGCGAAGATAACCAGGATAAAGACCAGGAGCAGGATGAGGATAAAAAAGATGAACAGCAGGAGCAACAGCCCCAGCAACAGGACGACAAAAAAGAGAATAAAACACAGGAGGAGCAACAGCAAAACGAGCAGATGAGCCAGGACAACGCACAGCAGCTACTGGACGCATTCCTGCAAGACGAGAAAGATACTCAGGAGAAGGTAAAGAAAGCGCAAGCTGAACAACGTCAACGTCGCAAGACGGAAAAAGAGTGGTAAAATAGTCATATATAAAAAAACAGCATATCAATGAAAGGTATCATTTTCTTATTCATCTTATCTTTAACGATCGGGATACCGTTGAAAGCCGATAATATCACATTCAAAGCATCTGCCCCCGAAGCGGTTGTGGCGGGACAACAATTCAAACTCTCTTATATGGTGAATCATGCCGATGCCGAAGAGTTCAGGCTTACGGAAGAGATATCCGGCTTTAAAGTGTTGATCGGGCCGTCGCCGTCGAGAAGCCAGAGTACCATCTTTAACAACGGGAAGCTGACGAGTGAGTCGTCCCTGACGAATACCTATATCCTGGTGGCTGAAAAGGAGGGGACGTTTACGCTGCCTGCGGCAACGATAAAGGTTAACAACGCCACGTATACTTCCAACAAACCGGCCGTAAAAGTCCTCCCTCCCGATCAGGCGACGAATGCGGCGCCCGGCCGGGAGAATGCCGCTGCCGCCGGCACGATTTCAAACGACGATGTCTTTATGCTCATGCAAGTTTCCAAACGAAGCGTGTATGAACAGGAGGGTTTCCTGGTGACGTTCAAGCTCTATTCGAAAGACGGGCAGGTGGCGCCGAATGCCTTTAAGTTTCCCGACTTTGAGGGATTCCTGGCGCAGGAGGTCGAGCTTCCTGAGAATAAACAGTGGGTTCAGGAGCATTACAACGGGCGGAATTACCTGTCCGTCGTATTGAAACAGACCGTTTTATATCCCCAGCGTTCGGGGAAAATAACCATTTCGTCGGGTAGCTATCCCGTTACCGTGCGCGTAAACGTTCAATCTCGGGTGAGTAGTTTTTTAGATGATTTCCTGGCTTCATACTATGATGTGAAAAAGGTGCTGACGACCTCTCCGGTTACGATCGACGTCAGTCCGCTCCCCTCGGGCAAACCGGCTTCGTATGCCAATGCGGTTGGCGACTATACGATGACGGCGAGCCTCAGTTCCGGTCAGGTGAAGACCAATGAAGCGGTCACGGTGAAAGTCAAGATATCCGGGACGGGGAATCTTCGTGTGATCAAAAACCCGGAAGTCCTCTTCCCGAACGATTTTAATGTTTTCGACCCTAAAGTGGAGAATGACATCAAGGTATCGGGAGGGGGAGTGCATGGCAGCAAGTCCATTGAGTATGTCGCCATTCCGCGCTATGCCGGCGATTTTGAGATACCGGAGATCAAATTCTCCTATTTCGATATCAAGTCCGGCGCTTACAAGACGCTGACTTCCGGCCCCTATACGCTTCATGTGGAAAAGGGAGAGGGCGGAGAAGCGGGAGATGCCGTGGTTTCCAATTTCAGCAACCGCGAGCGTGTGCGGTACCTGGGGCAGGATATCCGTTACCTGAAAGTGAACGCGGTACGTTTTATGAACAAAAACGACATCTTCTTTGGCTCGTTCACCTATTGGATGTGTTACCTGATCCCTTTCATCCTCTTTATCCTGTTCTTTTTCATCTATCGCAAACAGGTGAAAGAAAATGCGAATATCGCTTTAGTCCGCACAAGGAAAGCGAACAAAATGGCTGTCCGGCGGCTTAAGAATGCCGGTAAGTTCATGAAAGAAAATGCGAAAGAGGCATTTTATGATGAGGTGCTTCGTGCGTTGTGGGGGTATTTGAGCGATAAACTAAATATACCGCAGTCTACGCTGACAAAGGATAATGTCGAAACCGAGTTGGCCAGGTATGGCGTGGACGGCGCTCTGATCACCGAATTTATGGATATCCTGAATACGTGTGAATTTGCCCGCTATGCTCCGTCGCAAGCTTCCGACGCGATGGATCAGTTGTATGCGTTAACGGTAGACGCCATAGGTAAAATGGAAAATACGATAAAAAAATAAAGGTGATGAAAAGGATCATAACTATACGGAAATTTGTCTTTATCGTGTGTATGCAGTGCCTTGTATGGAGTGTATACGCCCAGGGTGAGGCGATGAAAGAGGCGGAAGATGCTTATGCAAAAGAGAATTACGACAAGGCGATCGAGCTGTATGAGGAATTGCTGAAAACGTATGGCGAGTCCGCCGAGGTCTACTATAACCTGGGCAATGCCTATTACAGGGCGAACAAAACAGCGCCCTCCATTTTGAATTATGAGCGGGCGTTGCTGCTGGATCCGGGCGACGCCGATATCCGTTTCAACCTCCAGATGGCCAAACAAAAGGCGGTAGACCATATCGAGCCGGTGGGCGATTTCTTCCTGGCGAAATGGTTTGATGCGGTACAGAATATGGGGGCTGCCGATTCGTGGGCATATCTGGGGATCATTTGTTTTCTCCTCTTTATCGGGTGTTTGCTGTTGTATTTCTTCTCACGGTGGGTGAGGATGAAAAAGATCGGGTTCTATCTGGGGTCGCTTTTGCTGGCCGTCGTGCTGCTTGCGAATATCTTTGCACGCAATCAGAAAGAGGAGTTGGCAAACCATGCCGGCGCGATTGTCTTTTCGCCTACGGTAACGGTAAAAAGCTCTCCTGATGCCAGCGGTACAGACCTTTTTCTTTTGCACGAGGGCACGAAAGTATACATTAAAAGCGCCTTGGGTACGTGGAAAGAGATCGCGCTGGAAGATGGGCATGTCGGCTGGCTGCCCGAGAAAGACATAGAGATTATCTGAATAGGGGGGATGGGTATGCTTGAAGCGATTCTGGATTACGAGCGGGAGCTGTTCTTGATGCTGAACGGTTGCCATACTCCTTTCTTAGACCGTTTTATGTGGCTGTATTCGGGAAAGGCGGTGTGGTTGCCGTTGGCTGTTTTTGTCGTCGGCGTGTTGGTTTACCGGAAAAATTGGCGCGAATCGCTATTGGTCGTACTGTCCATTGCGTTGGTCATTCTTCTTTGCGACCAGTTTGCTTCCCACCTTTGCAAACCGCTGTTTGCCCGCTTCCGCCCGACCTACCATCCGGAGTTTATGGATCAGGTGAAGACCGTATTCGGTTACAGGGGAGGGAGGTATGGGTTTATATCCAGCCATGCGGCGAATGCGTTTGGGTTTGCCATGTTTATGTCCCTCCTGTTCCGTTACCGGATTTTTACGTGGACGATCTTCCTTTGGGCGGCATTGAATGCCTATACGCGCATCTACCTGGGCGTGCATTTTATTTCGGATATCATTCCGGGAGCTATTGCCGGCCTTGTTTTCGGGTATCTTGTGTACAGGATATATGTAAGAGTCAGAAAACAAAAGGTTTGTGGGGTGGGGGAGGAGCCTCTTTCCACCAACTATTCCGACAGGCGTAAACTTTTAATTGTTTTTGGCATTCTTATTACTGTTTTAATCCTTTTGGCATGTAATACCCTGTTAACTGCTTTTTTACGTTAAATAGGGAATATACATGCCGTAAAGCATATTTCATTATGACAGGATTATTTGTTCCTGTGCCATATAATGACTAAGTTAGTGCCATCGAAATGAATATAAACTTTCTAAAATAAGGAACCATGACAAAGACAATCACATTTAATGAATTGCGCAGGATTAAAGACAGCTTGCCTGATGGTACCACCCACCGTATTGCCGACGAGTTGGGTGTGTCGGTTGAAACCGTTCGCAACTATTTCGGCGGACAGAATTTCAGGGAAGGCAAAAGTTGCGGTGTACATATTGAACCAGGGCCTGATGGCGGTATTGTCGTATTGGATGACACGGCTATATTGGAGCGCGCTTTGCAGATCCTTGACGAAAGTCAGGTCTCCGAAGCATCCCGGGTGTAAAGACATTTAATTCTGCTAAAAAATCCCATAGCTGAAACGAAGAGATGCTTTGGGATTTTTTTCTTTTTAGTTCGGTATCGCATGAATATCATTGTTAAATCATAAAAAAGGAAGAAATATGGAAGATAAATTAGTCACATTAGCTATTCACACGTTCGAGAAGGCGCAAATACTGAAAACGATACTCGAAACGGAAGGGATAGAGGTTTACATCCATAATGTAAATCAGATACAGCCCGTCGTCTCGGCTGGCGTCCGTGTACGCATAAAAGAGAGCGACCTCACGCATGCCCTGCGCATTATCGAGGATAGTAAATGGTTGGAGGAGACCCGCGAAGATGTCGCGGCGGGAGGGGAGAAAAAGATACTGATCCCTGTCGACTTTTCCGATTATTCGATAAAAGCCTGCGAACTGGGCATCAATTATGCCAGTACGACCGGTGCGGAAGTCATGATCATGCATGCCTACTTCAGCCCCTATTTCCCGACGGCGATACCCTTGGGCGATACGCTGGCCTACCAGGTCAACGAAGAGGAATCCGTCCAGCACATCCTGAAGCGTGTGCAGGTAGATATGGAAAACCTGTGTACGCATATCAACCGGAAAATACAATCCGGCAGCCTGCCTCCCGTCAAATACAGCTATATCTTGCGCGAGGGCCTGCCCGAAGAGGAGATTATCGCCTACAGCAAGGAGTATCACCCGACCTTGATTGTCATGGGTACGCGCGGTAAGAATCAGAAAGATATGGACCTGATCGGTAGCGTAACCGGCGAAATCATCGACCGGAACAGGGTACCGATACTGGCTATCCCCGAAAACGTGCCGTTTGTCGATCTCTCGGATGCAAAAAATATGGCCTTTGCCACCTCGTTCAACCAGCGGGACCTGATTGCTTTCGACGTATTGATGAACCTGATGAAAGGCTTCGATCTGCATATCCATCTGTTTAATATATCGACCAGCCGCGATGAGTGGAACGAGATCCGCCTGACGGGTGTGAAAGAGTATTTCAAAAAACAATACCCTGCCGCCCATATTACCTATACCGTATTGGATGATGGCGATCTTCTGCTGGCGATAGAGAAATTTGTGAGGGATCAGCATATTGACCTTATTGCGTTGACGACGCACCGCAGGAACCTCTTATCCAGAATGTTTAACCCAAGTATTGCACGGAAAATGCTTTTCCATACCGATACGCCGCTGTTGGTTCTTCATTCATAAGGTATGCCGGCAACATTTATTAATATTTTTTTCGGATATCTTCGCAACCATTTGGGCTTATTCCTTGTTCTATGGTAAAGCGAGCATTTGAATTCAGGTATTAAATTCTTTAAGGAGTAAAAAGATTAGTTGTAGTATTTGTTATTTCATATAAGTAGAGTTTGTTATTTGTTTGTCCGTATATGACTGTGAAGTCGTATACGGACTTTTTTTTGTTCTTATGGAAAAAAAATCAGACCTTTGCCTTTATTGTTGAAAAAATAAAAGACAAGAGTATGTACGGAAAAATAAAAGATTTCTTGACGGATGAGCTGGCCTCTATTCAGGCCGCCGGTTTATATAAGAACGAACGGTTGATTACTACGCCTCAGCGAGCCGATATCGAAGTGAATGAGAGCGGACGGGTATTGAATTTTTGTGCGAACAATTACCTGGGGCTTTCCGATCACCCGCGCTTGATCCAGGCGGCTAAGGATGCGATGGATACGCATGGGTACGGGATGTCGTCCGTTCGTTTTATCTGTGGAACGCAGGATTTGCATAAACAATTGGAAGCCGCTATCTCCCATTATTTTAAAACGGAAGATACGATCTTGTATGCCGCCTGTTTCGATGCCAACGGCGGACTGTTCGAGCCGCTCCTTTCCGAAGAGGACGCTATCATTTCGGACGCCCTGAACCATGCCTCTATCATCGACGGCGTTCGTTTATGCAAAGCTAAGCGCTACCGGTATGCCAATGCCGATATGGCCGACCTGGAGCGATGCCTGCAAGAAGCTCAGGGGCAGCGTTTCCGTATGATTGCGACCGACGGCGTATTTTCGATGGATGGCAATGTCGCGCCGTTGCAGGAGATTTGCCGCTTGGCCGAAAAGTACGATGCGCTGGTAATGGTGGACGAATCACATTCGGCGGGTGTGGTAGGCAGGACAGGGCGCGGCGTGGCCGAGCAGTTCGATTGTTACGGGAAAATAGATGTGTTTACAGGGACATTGGGCAAGGCGTTCGGCGGTGCGATGGGCGGTTTCACAACCGGACGGAAAGAGATCATCGACATGCTGCGGCAACGTTCGCGGCCTTACCTCTTCTCCAACTCCCTGGCGCCGGCCATTGTAGGCGCCAGCCTGGAGATGTTCGCCATGCTGAACGAAAGCGATGCGCTTCACACGAAATTGGTTGACAATGTCGGCTATTTCCGCGAAAAGATGTTGGCTGCCGGCTTTGACATCAAACCGACCCAATCGGCTATTTGTGCCGTCATGCTCTACGACGCCCGGTTGTCTCAGGATTTTGCCGCCAGGATGCAGGAAGAGGGTATTTATGTCACCGGTTTCTATTACCCCGTCGTCCCGAAAGAGCAGGCGCGCATCCGTGTCCAACTCTCTGCCGGACACGAAAAAGAGCATCTGGATAAAGCCATCGCCGCTTTCATCAAAGTAGGAAAAGCCCTGCAAGTGATCAACTAAAATAAAACAATTGTGTAGCCCCGGCTACACAACTGTGTAGTCGGGGCTACACAATTGTCTGAGTCCGGCTACACAATTGTCTGTCTCCGACTACACAATTGTGTACATCCGGTTACACAATTGTGTATTTCCGGCGGCATTATCGTACTCCGTTCGTCAAAGGCACAGCCCTTATTGCGACTCTATAAGCCAACAACGGTGATTGTTTTGAGGCCTACGGTTTCTTTGCGCATATAAATTTTATCGTCCCATTTCACTTCGGGGCATCGGTCGAAGATGGCTAACCAACCCTCCACGCAACCGCAGGTATCCATGTAGCGGGCGGTTTGTTCAAGGCCTTTCTCCAAGGTTTTTTCGTTGCGCCACAGTTTGAGTTCTATCGGATACTTTTGACTATCATAGATCAGGCAGAGATCTAAGAATCCTCTCCCTGCCGCCATTTCGCGGATAATCTGCCCGCCTCCGTTGACGACCCGTTGAAGAAAGGCCATCAGTATCAGGTGAGGGGCAGCCTCTTTGTACGAAAACCGCTCCTCCCATATCCCGCTGTTTTCGCGCCAAAACTGCTGGAAATCGCGCATCAGGAAATCCATGTCGATCCGTCCGCCTTTCAGGTAGCGGGGCATTTGGTAAAGCGTATCATGCTGTTGCAATTCACTTTGCATCTTGAAATTGAGGGTACGGACAATGGCTTCTGCGTAAATCGGATTGGCAGGTTCAGTCTTTTCCTTGGTCATGCGGATCAAGCCCAGGTCGCGCGTATAGTGAAAGTCATCCGACGAAGGGCTTACATATTCGCCGAGTATGATAGGTTCGATGACGTTGCGCACACGTTCTTCTTTCAGCTGCTCCAGCAGGCTGTCGAGGTGTGTGTCGCAACGCAGGATAATGGTTTTTATAGCCTGCTTCACCATGTCGGCAGTAACTGTTTGGGTGTAATCGGAGTGTAATATTTCCATAATGACCTCTCGAGCGATGGCATTCACTAACCAAGGCTGCCCCTGCGTCTGTTCCCATGCCAATTCAATCGCACTGTCTTCAAAGACTTGCCCTGTTTCGCCGGTATGCTGCCCGTAAAGCATGGCGACCTCTTCCCGGGTAAAATTATTCAATGTCAGCGATTTCGTTACGATATTGAACGGACTGGCGCTG
>JAISQD010000150.1 GCA_031274415.1 Tannerellaceae bacterium
TAAGCCCCATCGGGCAGACATGCACACATTTGGCGCACCTGATGCAGTCGTAGACCGGTTTGCGGATAGATTCCGCTTTCGAAAGAAGCAGGACGCCCGAAGTGCCTTTCGTCACCGGCACATCCACACTGGCCAGCGCTTTCCCCATCATCGGGCCGCCGCCGATAATCTTTCCGGTATCCTCCGGCAGCCCCCCGACAGCGTCGATCAACGCCCGTATAGGCGTGCCGATACGCACCAGCAGGTTCGAGGGATTCGCCACCCCTTTGCCTGTCACCGTGACAACCCGCTCGATCAGAGGCTTGTTCTTCAGTACCGCCTCGTATACGGCATACGCCGTGCCGACGTTCTGCACCACCGCCCCCACCGAAACAGGCAGCGCCCCGCTTTTCACCTGACGGCGCATCACCGCGTCGATCAGCTGCTTTTCGCCCCCCTGCGGATAACGTACCTTCAACGGCATAATGCTTATCCCGTCGAACGCTAAAGACAAAGCGTTGAAAAACCAGATCGCATCCCGCTTGTTATTCTCTATCCCGACGACCGCTTTCGTTACCCCGATCGCTTTCATCAGTAAGGATACGCCGGTCATGACCTGCTCTCCCTTTTCCAACATTAACAAATGGTCGGAGGTCAGATATGGTTCACATTCTACGGCATTGATGATGAGTAACTCCGCTTTCGTTCCGGAAGGGGGAATCAGTTTGACCTCCGTAGGAAAGGTGGCGCCTCCCATCCCCACGATACCGGCATCGGCAATTTTCCCGATAATCTCTTTCGGCGTTAGCTCCCATTCCCTTACGGGCGTATCGCTACGGTCGATCGTCTCGATCCACTCGTCGCCCTCCACATCTATATAGACCGCAGGGCGTTTATAGCCGCTGGCATCCAGCGCGAGATCAATCTTGTTTACTTTTCCCGATACCGACGAATGGATATTGGCCGATACAAAACCGCCCGACTTGGCAAGGAGCGTCCCGACCTTTACCTGGTCGCCTTTCTTGACAAGCGCTTGCGCCGGTGCGCCGATATGCTGGCTTAAAGGGATAATCACCTGTCCGGCGGGAACGCCGAGACGTATGATCTGCTTTCTGGCGGACAACTTGTTCTCCGGCGGATGGATACCTCCCATTCGAAATGTTCTTAGCATATTAGTTGGATTTCTCTTCATTTGTTTTCTCTTTATTCTCTTCAACGGCAGCTTCCTTACGGGGAGGGAAGTTCAATTCATGGATGGCGTTCGTCGGGCAAACGGCGACGCATTTCCGGCACAAACGGCATTTCCGGTGGTCGATATAGGCCAGGTTCTGCTCCATAACAATGGACTCGAAAGGACATTCCTTTTCGCACTTACCACAACCGATACAGGCATTGCTACACGCCTTTCTGGCCGGCCCCCCTTTGTCTTTATTCATGCAGCTGACGAAGATACGGCGCGACTTGGGTCCTTTCCGTCTCAGCTCGATCAGCATTTTAGGGCACGCCTTGGCACAGGCACCGCACGCCGTGCATTTCTCTTCGACGACCTCCGGCAAACGCGTATCGGGATTCATCCGGATCGCTCCAAAAGTACACGCCGCGACGCAATCGCCATAACTCATACAGCCGAACGAACATCCCGTCTCGCCTCCATACAGGGCGGAAGCTATCGCACAATTCTGCGCTCCGTCGTAGCGATTCGTGCGCGGACGGGCTTCGCATCCCCCGTTGCAGCGTACCACCGCCACCAATGGGTCGGCCTTTCCTGCCTCTTTCCCCAGTATTACCGCCACCTTTTCCATCACCTCGCTTCCTCCCACAGGACAAAGCAGGTCGTCCAACGACTCGGCTTTTGCACAGGCCACAGCAAATCCCGAACATCCCGGATAGCCGCATCCCCCACAGTTAGCGGCAGGTAAAACCTCCTGTACCTGAGCGATACGGGGGTCTTCATATACTTCAAACTTCTTTGAGGCAGCGTAAAGGAAAAGAGCGCCGACGACTCCGATTCCTCCTAAAGAGGCAATGGCTATTAATATCATGATCCGTATTCGTTTATTTTCTGTATAGTAAAAACAAATCTCTTTTTTAATGCATGGCGGAAGAGGTACAAGATACCGTAATAGGGAAGTAAAAGCGATAACCCCGTGAGTGCGCTGACACCTTCGCTCCATTGCCGGTGGACTCCAAAGATGACAGTCAAAACAACGGCGATGACCGGAAAGACAAAGGCAAGCAACACCGCCTGCAACCCCATGGAACGTTGTCCGCAAACCCAAACCTGTTCGCTTGTGTGGAAAGAGCCGGAAGAATCGGGAACGGTAATCACTTTTTCCTTGCTTTCGGTTGTCGCGCACATGGATTGGGCATGACATCCTGCACAAGCGGACTGTTGAACGATCTTAACAAAAACCGTATGCTCTTCTATTCTCTCTATTATTCCCGTATGACGTATTGTATAGCACATATTTTGTAATCCAGACATAGCAAAAACAGGGCAAAAGTACATATTATTTGGAAAATATGTCACGAATCTGCTTGGAATATTTTTTAAAGTATCCGAATTTGATAGCAAATTATCTTACCATTTATAATTAAAGCCGAAACTTAACAGTTCGTTCAGTTGAAAGTACGAGTCGAAATCTTCTGTTTTCTTGACCGAATCGTCGAATCGGAGATGTACATAAATACTGGTAGAAAAATGGCGGGTGACCGCTAAATTTAATGTATTCTCAAATTCGGCCGTAATATGCTCATAAGATGTAAAATAATACACACGCGATTGCCAGTTGATATTCCGGCTAAAGTTCATGACCATATCCGCTTTTACGGTAGAACCGAAACGGCTGAGTGAATATTCATACTCGTTTTCCCCTTCGACGGGGTTTTCCTTTTTCTTGAAACCATGACGCCACAGCCCCATTTTCAGGCCGTGGTCAATACTATACATGTAGGTACAGGAAAGCGGGGCGAGGTTAACGCTCAATTGCAACTTCTTGTTTCTGGTTTTGTAAGCTTTGACTAAGTCATACTTCATCCCGATCCCTATATTCACGGTGAAAGGGGAAAGAAGAGCGGTTTGCCTGATGTCGGTATTCTCCTGATAGTTGGTGAACAACTGTGTCTTAAATTCGGCGTCAAACGTATAGTACCACTTGTTGAACGCTTTATAACCAAAGTTGCTGTGTATGCGGAAAAGATCGTCACCCAGTTTATAGTGGCGGAGCGTATCTTTCGGCGCGTCATAGAAACTTGCCTTGATTTCTATTTCGTTTGCTAACTGTACCTTGTTTTTATTGTAGTCGTAACGAAGGTAATTTCGCGTGAACAGGTTCAGGTTACTGCTTCCTCCCTTGTGCCAGTTTGGGGAGATGTAATTTTGGGAGAATTGAACCTTGCTCTCGAAATTGGAACTCCAATAACGTCTGTCGGGGATAAATTTAGCCGGAGAATCCAAATCTTCCGGGCTCATTGCCCGTTCCATTTTTAAGGGAGGAAGATTTTCACGTATTGATTTCTTAATGGCCTTTGTCTCCACTGTTTCGCCGGGCAGGTCATGGTATGAATAGCGGAAATGCGGTAACTGGCTCTCCTCAATATATCTCAAAACCTTCTCTTCCTCCTGTTTCTTCCGCAAATAATTTTTATAGAACGTACTGTCCGGCGGGCATATACCGGCATACGGATTATCGTTCACCGGATAGTCCATGTGGTAAAACTGCAAATCATCGGGCAATAATTTCCCCCTGAATATGGGAGTCATATAGATCGGGCTGACGAATATCGTATCGCGGAAAGTCATATATTCATTGAAAATGGTGGAGGAGTCCCTCACAAAACGGGCCCAATAAAGCGCTTCATCCGAAATCTGGATTTCCTCCACTTCTTCTTTAAGGAGGTGCTGTAAACCGGCGTTCAATGGCATGGGTATAGCGTATGTGCTGTTTTGTTTCTCAAATTGTGTCCGGATGTCTGTTATCTGATTCAGGTTTGATTCATCAAACTCAATATGCCGGACGGTATCAGAAGCAATCATATTGTTCCTTGTCCCTAAACCCATATCTGTATTTTGCGCTTCAGTATAGATAGCTACAAATAATATGATGGAAAAGATAGATATACAACGCTTTTTTAACATCATAAATACTTCAGTTAATTTTTAGATCTGTACATAGAAGCCACAAAATTAGCCAAAAATTATGAGAAGCGATATCCTTTCACATCATATAACAATTAAAGATACGTGAGTTCGATATAAGAAAGAGCCGTCCGGCACGGACCTGTCATTTCTCCTCCTAGAGTTTTTTTTTCGGGAAATCGCTGTCACTTTTCTTGTAAACATTTGGTATTCAAC
>JAISQD010000016.1 GCA_031274415.1 Tannerellaceae bacterium
ACCCGCAGGTTGACGTTCATCAGGTCGGAGGTCGTAGCCACTTGCGTCCGTTGGCCGTTGGCGATCTGATATTGCTCGCTTTTCCCAATCAGTTTGAACCCTACGCCCGGCCCGACGAAAAAGCCAAGGCCGGTATTGGGTATCGAGAACTTCAGCGCCGGATTCACGGTCAGATACCCCAGGCTAATATCCTGCACCGCTTTCGTCCCCTGCTGGGTAATGCTTCCGCTGGCGCCCAGTCCGTCGTAAGCCGTAACGGTGACCAACATCCCCACAATAGGCGTAAAGCGCATATCCGCCTGTCCGCCGATAGACACCCCGATGCCGTTGAACGACATATTGGAATTACTGATGGCCGTACCATGATAGAAATTGTAGTTCATGCCGACAACTGCCCACCAACCTTACCACCCGATTAAAACGATATACCTTTCTCATTGTGAGGGTTAACTGTATTATACCTGCAAATATAACGAATAAGATTGACAAACACACAAGGGTATTTTCCACCACATAAAGAGGAAAATCGACAGAGGTCGGTATCTAATTCTAATTTGACAGCTGTTCGACAGCTGTCGAATTAGAAATAGGTATAGACCTATCCGAAAAAAGAATTAAGGGGAGGGGAAAATAGCTCCTTACCTTTTGGTTTATATACAGGCTATTAGTTGGCTGTTATTCTTTTTATTATGGAAACGTTCCAACTCCTTTTTTGCTACAAACTTGCGGATGTCGTTCATTACGAAGTATACACGCTGTCCACCACAAACGAACACAAACCAAAGACAACCTCTTCGAGAAACAACAAATCGACGTTTATAAGCGGGGGAAATAAAAATCAGTTACCTGTCATTCGTTTGATGATATTGTAGGCATTGATGATTCCCAGTTCGCCGGCTTTGCTTAAATCGGCAATTCCCCGGTTGGCGTCTCCCTGTGAGAGACGGGCTAAACCCCGGTTAAAATAGGCCTCGGCAAACTCAGGGTCGCGGAGAATCGCTTCGTTGTAATCTTGGATAGCCGCCCTGTAATCACGTTGGGCACAGCGGAGATTGCCTCTGTTGAAGTAGGCATAGATAAAGCCGGGATTCAATTTGATGACCATATCATAATCACGCACAATCTGCTCGTGGACAAAGGTTCTTCTCTCGTCTTTCAGTTTCGCTGTAATGGGATCGCTGACTATTCCGCTTGTCACCTGTTTTCCGGCATTGATATTCATACTTAAAGTAGTGGATTCGTCCATGAGCTGTGACTGATTGTATTCCAGCTGCTTATAATGCACAACAGCCCTGTTGAAGTAAGCCATAATAAACGATGGATCCAATTCCACTACCCGGTCGAAATCTTTTATCGCCTCTGCAAAGTCCTGCACCAGCATAAAGTCTAAAGCGCGTCCGAAATGGGCATGTATATTTCCGGCGTCCTTTTCTATTTCGAACGAATACTCGTTTATAGAGGCAAAGTGTACGGCTATCTGATCTTCCGTCAAAGCGGCTTCTTCGTTCGTAATCCGCAACTTCCGCGAAAGGATCATACGCGAATTAAATTCGTCTATCGTCTTATCATAATAGATGATCTTTTTAACCTGGTCTATCTTTTCGTAGTATGTCAGGACAAATTGGGGCTCAAGGTCTACCCTGACGTTCTTGTCCTGCACTCTTCCGCGAATACCGCTATGGTATTTGCTCTTCCGTTCGTCTTCCTTGTCATAGACAACCAAGCGGCTGAATTTATTGATATTCTTATCGGACTGCTCACGCGTATTTTCTTCTTTCGGGTCGGACACGCTGTCCGTTGCGGCCATACCGGCGGCAACTCCTTCCTGTCGTTCTTTCCTGCTTTTCTCTTCTATCTCAAAAGCCGTCCATGCATCCCTGTCTGCGCCGGCATTGTCACGTAACTTGCGTTTCGCTTCCGAACGGTTATAATAGGCCGGAATAAAGTTGGGATACTGGTTAAGGACGTTGTCATAATCACGTATCGCACCCTGATAGTCGCCTGTTTCAAAACGCAGTAAAGCGCGGTTGTAACAGGCCATATAGTTGTCCGGTTCTTCTTCCAGAACGACGTCAAAGTCTTCAATTGCCCGGTTGCTATCCCCCACCTGCGAACGCAACAATCCGCGGTTGAAACGGGCAATCAGATTACGGCCGTCCATGGCGACCACCTGGTCATAATCGGCCATAGCCCCCCGCAAATCATCCATCTGGAAACGGACAAGGCCGCGATTGATATAATACCCGGTCTCACGGGGATCCAGGCGTATGGCTTCGTTTAAGTCAGCCAGCGCCGTCTTCCAGTCGTTCATCTGGTAATGGATAATCGCCCGATTGCCGTAAGCCGGAGGATAATAGGGATCCAGCTCGATAGAGGTATTATAGTCCTGTAATGCGCGTATGGTATCTCCCTTTTCCAGATACATCGACCCTCTGGCCAGATAGTTCATCGAATACTTGGCGTGTACAGCCATTAATTCATTGAAAACAGTTTCCGCTCCATCATAATCTTTCATTTGGATATAGGCTATTGCTTTATTTGTCAGCATGGGGCGGTCTTCCGGTTTTAACTCCAGTCCTTTGCTGTAATCGGCTATTGCGCTGTCGTATTTATCCAGATTCTGGCGGGCGATACCCCGCGCATAATAGGCCTGAACTAAAAAAGGGTTCCGTTGAAGACATAATGAACAGTCTTCCTCGGCACCCTTGTAATCGTCTAAATTTATCTTTGCTACTGCGCGGTAAAAATACGGTTCCGCCAACCATGGCTTAGCTTTGATCACCTGGTTAAAATACTGTATTGAAAGAACATAGTCTTCAAAATATAAGGCGTTACGTCCAATCTCCAGTACACGGTCTGTATTGATTTGCGCAAGTAATATATGTGAACAGAGTGGTAATAAAACTATTAATATCGCTTTCTTCATCCTTTTCAACTGATTAAGAAGCAAAAATAAATAATTTATATCACTTTGGCTCTATTTTTATCATCAAATGATGCTTACCGACCTGATCTCCCTCCCTGACATAGATCTCTTTTACCACGCCGGTTACGGGAGCAACAATCCTGTTCAGCATTTTCATCGCCTCATGAATCATCACCAACTCGCCCATTTCAACCTGCTGTCCCGGCTTCACCATTATCCGGATAACCGTTCCGGGAAGCGCAGAGACGACATCTTCCGGCAACTGTTTCTGCCAAACCGGCCGGTTCATGTACTTTTTCGTAAGCCGGGTTTTATAGTGGCGGGCTGTCACCACAAAATCCACATAGTCATTCTCTTCCATAACCATATCTCTCCATAAATTATAATGAGGTGAACATAATCAGAACGGCGGCAACCCATGTTTCTTGGCAGGCCGGTATTCCTCTTTTAACGCCGAAAGCGCCAAGGCATGAAGCAGCAGGGAGCGCGTCTCCTTCGGCTCAATAACAGAATCGATAAACCCTTTCGAAGCCGCCACATACGGATTGGCAAACTTCTCAATATACTCCTTCACCTTTTCCCGGCGCATCGCATCCTGGTTTTCCGCTTCCATAATCTCTTTCCTGAAGATGATATTCGCTGCGCCTTCAGGCCCCATAACCGCAATTTCGGCCGTTGGCCACGCCAGCATAAAGTCCGCTCCCAAATGACGGGAATTCATGGCAATATACCCTCCGCCATAAGCCTTGCGAAGGATAACGGTGATCTTGGGTACGGTCGCTTCCGAATAGGCATACAAGACTTTCGCCCCATGACGGATCACGCCGGCATGTTCCTGGTCAACACCCGGCAGATAACCCGGCATATCTTCCAACGTGATAATCGGAATATTGAAGGAATCGCAAAAACGAATGAAGCGGGCGGCTTTATCCGAACTGTCACAGTCCAATACACCGGCCAATACCATGGGCTGATTCGCAACAAAACCAACCGTCGCGCCGTTCATACGGCCAAAGCCGATCACCATATTGGCAGCCCACAACTCCTGAATTTCCAGGAAATCGGAATCATCGACAATGCATTTAATCACATCGCGCACATCGTACGGTAATTTAGGATCAACAGGAACAACCTCTTCAATGTTCAATTTGGATGAAGGCTCTTTCGGTTCAACAGGCTTTACCCGTTCCATATTATTCTTAGGAATAAAGCTGACCAACCGTTTCACCTGATCAAAGCATTCCATCTCGCTCCTGGCATAAAAATGGGCGTTCCCCGTGATCTCAGCATGTACGCGGGCGCCCCCCAAATCCTCCATGGATATATCTTCGCCCAGAACGGTTTTGATCACATTAGGCCCTGTGATAAACATTTTTGAGATATTCTCCACCACAAACACGAAATCGGTCAGAGCCGGAGAATACACCGCGCCGCCTGCACACGGGCCAAGTATCAGGGAAATCTGAGGGATCACGCCCGAAGATATCGTGTTGCGGTAAAATATCTCGCCATACCCGGCCAATGCCTGGACGCCTTCCTGGATACGCGCCCCGCCGGAATCGTTAATCCCGATAATAGGACATTTCATCTTCAGCGCATGATCCATAATCTTCGTAATCTTCCGGGCATGTTGCAGCCCTAAAGATCCTCCGGCTACGGTGAAATCCTGAGCGTAGATACATACCGGAGCGCCAAAGATAGTCCCCGTACCGGTAACGACACCGTCGCCCGGAAACTCCTTTTTATCCATCCCGAAATCACGGCCGTCATGCTTTACAAACATGTCATATTCGTTAAAAGAGCCTTGATCCAATAAAGAAAGAATGCGTTCGCGCGCGGTAAGTTTCCCCATAGCAACCTGCTTTTCAATCGCAGCTTCTCCTCCTCCCATCTCTACTACGGCCTTCTTTTCCCTTAAAGCCTGAATGTTTTTACTTAAACCTGTCATTGTTGATTGATTATTGTGTTTATCATTTACCTACAGCTTTGATCTTGTAGGAACAGTTCATCGTCCCTTTTATGATATGATTCAGTCTTCCTTTATTCAATTGGCGGCGTATAGCGGAGATATGATCAATAAAGACATGTCCTTCCAGATGTTCATATTCATGTTGAACCACACGGGCTGTAAATCCACTGATCACTTCATTGTGTTCGACAAACTCTTCGTCCATATAGCGTATCCGTATCTCCTTTGCCCTGGATACCTTTTCGTGCAAACCGGGAAGACTGAGGCAACCTTCTTCCGATACGGTCTCCTCCTCACTGCGTTCGATAATAGCCGGATTGATCATCACGCGCTTGAACCCTTTACATTCGGGAAATTCCGAAGCCATCACCCCGGCATCAATGACGAGCAGCCGGATAGACAACCCCACCTGGGGAGCGGCCAATCCTATCCCTTCCGCATGATACATGGTTTCAAACATGTCCGCCACCAACCGTTTTAATCCGGCGTAATCTTGGGGAACCTCCTCCGTCTCCTTTCTCAACACAGGTTGACCATATAAATATATCGGTAAAATCATATATTATTTAGTGTGATATTTTGTACTTTCTAAATAGGCTTGTAAAATAATGACCGCGCTGATTTCATCGACCAACGCCTTTTCCCGACGCCTCTTTTTCTTTAATCCTCCGTCCAGCATCGCCTTATGGGCTAATACGGAAGTGAAACGTTCGTCATAATATTGCACAGGAATATCCGGCAATGTGCGTTTAAGATGAGTCACAAAAGCCTCTATATACGTCATGCTTTCCGACAACTCATTATTCATTTGCTTAGGAAGTCCTACAACGAACAACTCCACCGGTTCGCGCGATACATAACCGGATAAAAACGTAACCAACTCACCGCTCGGTACTGTTGCCAAGCCATTTGCTATCAGTTGCAGGGTATCTGTTACTGCTACTCCGGAACGTTTTTGTCCATAATCTATACTAACTATTCTTCCCATAGGACGCAAATATAACATAAAAAAACGATGGAAATTTACACACTACAAAGAAAAGTGTGCAATTAAATACATTAATAGGCATTCTTCTCCCCTTGAAACATATTAAGAAGAGTCACGATAATGATTTTAAGATCCAGGAAAAATGACCAGTTTTCAATATACCAAACATCCCTTTTCACACGTCCTTCCATTTGCTCCAGCGTTTTAGTCTCCCCGCGATAACCGGTCACCTGCGCCCAACCGGTCACTCCCGGCTTGACCAGGTGGCGTACCATATATTTATCAATCAACGCAGAATATTGTTCGGTATGCTTTAACATATGCGGACGCGGCCCGACAACAGACATATCTCCCAGCAAAACGTTTATGAACTGGGGAAATTCGTCCAGATTTGTTTTCCTGAGAAATTCGCCTAAACGTGTTTTCCTCGGATCGTCCTTAACGGCCTGTAAGGTATCGGCATCCTGGTTCACCTTCATTGTCCGGAACTTTAAACATTCAAACTCCTGTCCATATATACCCGTCCGTCTTTGCCGGAAAAAAATAGGGCCGGGAGAGGTTATTTTAATCAGGATACTCAAAACAAGATACAAGACCGGATAAACCGTTACCAGGACAAAGAAAGAAAATACGATATCAAAAGCCCGCTTGAGCGCCCTGTTATAAGCCGCCTGAAGAGGTTCTCTCCTGATGGAAAGCAATGGTATCGACTCCATCATTTCAATGACCAAACTCTTCTTCACATTACGGAAAAACTCAGGTACGATATAAAAGCGCACCATGCTTTTCTCTGCAAAGTTCAACAGTTTCAGTATTTTCTCATCCTGCGTACCCGGTAATGTGCAATAGATCTCATCTATATTATTCTCCAGCACATACTCTTTTATCTCATCCGTATTTCCCAGATAGTTGGGTATCAGGTCTTTTAATGCGACATTATCATCAAAGAATCCCATGATAATAAACCCGTAGGCCAGATCGTCCTTCATCACACGATACAACTCCATCCCGTTCTTACCGGCACCGACAATAATAATCCGTTTAAAATTATATCCTTTCCTGCGATACATCTTCAGCATCACCCGGACAAAAACACGCCAGAGCGAGAACAGGACGATTGATACGAGATAATAGACGATAAGAAAAGTCGCTAATACATCTCCTATGTTTAAGAAAATAAGACAGGTCGCAAAAAGGAAAATAAGGAAAGTAACTAAAATAAATGCCCGCTGCACAATCTTATCGATAAAAACAACCGACATATGCAATTGAAAGGGGACAAAGAAAAGAGCAAAGAAGTAACAGAAATTCAAGAGAAGAAGCACTTCCCTTAGATTTTCAAAAATGGCTTGGGTATATGTATCGCCTAATTCATAATGAACGACAAAGAATAGGAGATTCAAAACAATCAAGTCTCCTACACCAATCAACCATTGAATCAGATAGCCGTGTTTTTTATTGAACATGTTTTATTCCAGTATGCTAAAATCCCACAAAAATAAGTATTTTTTCGCGCAAAAAAAAGACTGCAACAGAATATGCAGTCTTTTTTAGTACAAATTGATATGATTTTCTTTACTTATCAGCAGTCATAATAACGACGCGATTCCAATTGTTTTCTTTATACGGTTGAACATCAGAACCTTTCCATTCAATAGTAATTTGATTGGATGAAATACCGTATTTTTCGATCAACTCTTTCGCAACCGCACGCGCACGTTTTTCAGACAATCCCAGGTTATAAGACGATGTACCCGTCTTCTTGTCGGCATAACCAATCACCTTTATCGGCGCATTGTTCGCTTTCATAAATTCGGACGTGTTATAAATATTGATCTGCTGATTCTTGTCAATCTTGGAACTGTTCAGGCGGAAGTAAACAACGTTTTCAGCATAGTTGTTCACCACCGTAGCAGAAACGGCTTCCGGACATTCGGGACAGGATTTCGGACGTTTGCTCAACTCATCGTTTTCAGCACGAAGCGCATTAATCTTGTCATTCAGATCATTCAACAAACCATAATCCATCGGTTCGATGACTTCAAAGTCCGTCTTACCCAATTTGAAGTTCAAACCTGCGCTGAATTGCGCGATACAGTCGGTCAAGTGATATTTACTGACACGGTTGAATTGCTCGTTCAACAACGATACCTGGCCTTCAAGGGTAAAGTCTATACGTTTGCTCAAACGGAAAGGCATCAAAATACCACCATTGATCGAAGGTGATTCGGTCCTTGGTATATTTTGATTTTCAAAACGTTGGGCATAACCTGCACCAACCCAAGGGATAAAGCGGAATACCCTGTTTTCCCTGTAAGGCGTCCACAAGTTTGTCAAATCAACTAAGAAGTCCAAATGAGCTGCTCCATACTTATTATGTTGCATAAACTGTGCTTTATCGCCTACAAAACCATGTATCGCACCGCCATTCAGTTGTAAACGCAGTCCCCAATAAGGTTTAAACCATTTACCAACAGATAATTGAGGAGCTAAGTTCCAACGATCCTTCAGTTCGGCGTTAGAATTATCATCACCCAATAAAATGCTGGCGCCGCCGGCAACGGAGATAAACCAGTTATCGCTCCCTTTATTCTTCTTAAAATTAGTTTTAAGTCCTGTCTCTGTACTGAAACCAACCTGAGGTTTAAATTCCTGTGCAGAGATAGAAAAGACAAAACTACATAACAATACGAACAATAAACATTTTGTTTTCATATTCATTTTCTTTTTAATTAAACAATCATTTCTCTTTTTACTACATTATATTTTAACAAACGGTTAAAAACGTAGCAAAATTAGCGCTTTTCCTAAATACAACAAAACAAAAGCTTAAATTATTTCGGCTCATTCGAAATAATTAAAAACCCGATATCCCTCCTCTTTCAAACTAAGAATTCTTTTTCAATAAATCAAGCAGATATTGCCCGTATTGATTCTTACTCATCGGTGTGATGCTTTCCATCAGTTGGCCGGCGTCAATCCATCCGTTACGGTAGGCGATCTCTTCCAGGCAGGCGATTTTCAGGCCTTGCCGTTTCTCAATCACTTCAACAAAGGTGGAGGCTTCCGACAACGAGTCGTGCGTACCAGTATCCAACCAGGCAAAACCCCTCCCTAATAGCTGTATCTTTAAGTCGTCCGCTTTTAGATAGGCTTCGTTTACTGTCGTGATCTCCAGCTCGCCACGTGCCGACGGTTTGATCTGTTTGGTGATATCCACCACCGTATTGGGATAAAAATAAAGCCCGACGACGGCGTAATTCGACTTCGGGTGTTCCGGCTTCTCTTCCAGCCCGGTTACGTTCCCCTCGTCGTCCAGTTCCGCCACGCCATACCGTTCGGGATCGTTGACGTAATAACCGAAGATCGTCGCTTTCTGCAACTCCTCCGTATCCCGGACAGCCTTTTTTAGCATGGAGGTAAAGCTCTGTCCGTAAAAGATATTATCGCCCAAAACAAGACAAACCGTATCACCACCGATAAACGTCTCGCCAATAATAAACGCCTGGGCTAACCCATCGGGGGAAGGCTGTTCCGCATACTCCATCCGTACGCCATAATCGGAGCCATCACCCAAAAGACGGCGGAAACCCGGCAAGTCCTGCGGGGTAGAGATAATCAGGATCTCCCGTATACCGGCCAGCATGAGTACCGACACCGGATAATAGATCATCGGTTTATCATAGATCGGGAGTAATTGTTTAGAGACGCCTTTTGTGATAGGGTACAATCGAGTACCTGCCCCACCTGCCAGAACGATACCTTTCATTATAATAATGCTATTTTTTTACTGTTCATAATCGTTTAATCTACTTGCTTGATATCGCCTGCGCCGCTGACCGTCATTTCCAGATCATCGGAATTGAGTGCATTCGTGAGAACAAAATCAACACACCCCGAAACCGACACCTTCTGCAATGTTTCCGAATGTCCGTTTATTTCTAAGCGGCTTGGGATGATGCGCTTTCCATCTTTCACCCGGATAGACAGTATCCCGTCGGAAGAGCTGACCAGGAGCAAAGGATACAGATTCTCATCAATAGTGATCGCTAAAGCGGCCTCTCCCTCTATCTGCGAATAACGAAAGACCGGACTTTTCGACTTATTACCGAAAAACCGGTCATTGCACTCAATACCTGAGCCAAACTCAATACCTCTAAACCCGCTCACTTGAACCTCTTTGGTCACAACCGAACCATTTCCCTTTATCTTTTCGGCATTAATAACACCACACGTCCCTGCCGTCAAACACAGGCAGACACAAAAAAACAGAATCACTTTTTTCATACCGTTTATCATTTAAAGTATTATATCCTATAAGACGACGTTTGACCGCTCAAAGTTACACAAAATGGATTAATTATCTTGTAAGATCGCCATTTAAAATCACCGAACATTTGCTCCCGTTCAATTAAAAATTACTCCCGTTCAAAATATCCAGTACAAGACACTATCTCAATGCGATAATCCTGCGATTTGATTACTCGCGTGATGATGTTCTTTACTACTTGGTCTGTAAGTGTCATTTTGATTTTTCTTTAAATTGTTCTAAAGTTAAAAATTGGGTTTTATGCTCTTTAAATACACTTTGCGATAGTGATTTTACTTTAGATTGCATATACACAAAGTATTTCGATTCCTGTTCTGTTAAGAAAAATAATCGGTCTAATGCTTTTGCAGTTCTACCAACCGTTCCGCTTCCTCCAAATGGATCAAAAATCAAATCGCCTTTGTATGAATAATATTGTATTACTCTTTTGCAAAGTTCCACAGGGAAAATAGCAGAATGTACTTTGTCGAAACAAGGGTCTATTTTCCAAACATTGGAAGTTTCGTAACCATCTGCAACCTTACTGTCTTCAACGGTTTGATAATCATAGCTTCGCATGTTCCAATCCAATAACTTTTCGGTTGATTTTCGGTAAACCATTAAATATTCAGTTACAGAATTGGGTTTGTATCCCAGCGGTTTACGGTGTTGCATAAATCCGCCAATCCGATTTTTTACGCTTGCCTCCGGTTTCAGCCAAACAATATCGTCTATAAACTCCCAACCGTTTTTTACCAAATATGGATGCAAATCAAATGGAATACCATAGCGTTTGCTAGAATGTGAGCGACTTACACGAGGAATAATTATCGGTGAAGTATTTACAATTAAAAATCTACCCTCTTTGGTAATTCTGTGTGTTTCCTGAAAGACTTTATCTAAAAATTCCAAATATGCCTGATAACTTGGATAAATCGAATAATCACGAGCGTTGTAATACGGTGGAGAAGTAAAAGTTAAATGTACGCTTTCATCCGGAACGTACTTTAACGCCTCCAAAACATCGGCATTAATCACTACATTTTTCAGAAAGTCGTAAGTTTCAGCGTGAGGTAAAGTGTTCTTTTGCGTTTTTTCTTTCGCAAAGTATTCCTTGTAAATGACAGTCCGCACCATTTCATTCTCATGGTTCACGAGTGGTCGCAAGTGTTCTTCCACTTCTTTGTCGTTCTCAAAAACAAGTAAACCTCGTATTGCTTGACAAACGATTTTGGGATCTTCATCGTTTAGAAAATTATAGAGCAACGGTTTGTTTGTACATTTTCTTTACCTGCCAATTGACGATACGATTTCACGTCTAACTCCTGTATCTGTTTCTTTTTTATAAAGAATGATAAACTGTCGGTATCTGGTTTTTCGTTCAATTTACCAATATTTTTGACGGCATTTAATCTGACTTGCGCATGATTATGATTCAAAAGATTATACAGGAAATCTGCTTGAAAATTATTGGGCAGTTGTCCCAAATTTTCAAGAATAAAATTGATACTGCCCACATCTCGTTGGGCAGCCACAAGGTTGGCAATGTCACCGTTCCCTTTGTGCTTCAGTTCTGTAATATATTTTTTTGTGAGCATGACAATATCCTTTTTAAGGGTATAAAGATACAGTTTTATTTTTTAATGGCAGTATTTTTTCTTGCCGTTCGGAAGTTTATGGCTACTTTCGTACCGTAATTTTAACACATTAATCAAATGAGACAAACACATTTTTACGAACAACGGGCGTTTCGGTTCAAGAAATTTGTACGGAAAGGCTATGCGGTATTCAACAGTATGCACAGGGTGGTCAATATCGGCGTTGTCGCCGGCTGCATCCTTGTGTGTATGCACGCCTCGAAAACGACAGCACAGACTGTGGGCGGCGAACAACAGCAGAAAGTGCTGGAGCAGGAGTTGGACGAGGTCATGGTGACGGCTTCGCGTCTGGAGACACCGGTCGGGCAGACGGCAAAAGCGGTGACCGTTATAACAAAAGAGAAAATCGCGCAATCGCCTGTCCGCAGTATTCAGGATCTGCTGGTATATGCAGCCAATATTGACGTTCTCCAACGTGGAGGACATGGCGTACAAGCCGATATCTCCATTCGCGGAGGATCATTCGACCAGAACTCGGTACTATTAAACGGCGTCAACCTCTCCAACCCACACACAGGCCATTACAGTTTTGATATCCCCGTCAACCTTTCCGACATCGAACGCATCGAAATCATACACGGGCCATCCGCTTTAGTGTATGGCGCCAGCGCCTTTTCGGGCGGTATCAATATCATCACAAAGAAAACGGCCGGCTCAGAGCTGTATGCCAACGTCGAAGCCGGTATGCACAAATTGCTGGGGATAGAGGCGCGCGGCGCTTTATCGGCGGGGATCGCCTCCCATAGCCTATCGGTAAGCCGTAATGCCTCAGACGGGTATATCGCAAACAGCGACTACGATATCTATAACGCCTTGTGGCAAACGCGTTTTCACCTCCCCCACGCATCCAGGCTGGATCTACAGGCCGGGTATAACGACAAGAAATATGGCGCCAACACCTTCTACTCCCCCAAATACCCCAACCAGTACGAACAAACCGCCGCCTACACAGGATCGCTGAAAGGGGAGTTCGGCACACGCCTGAAGGCCGTCCCCATTCTTTACTGGAACAGGCACCACGATCAGTTCGACCTGGTCAAGGGAACGGATACCGGCCGCAACTTTCACCGGAACGATACCTACGGGGCGAACCTGATCTTTATGTATCAATCGAAGATAGGGAACACCAGCCTCGGCGGGGAGCTGCGTAAAGAGGATATCATGAGCAGTATCCTGGGGAAACCCATGGTCGCCCCCCACCGCCGGTATACGCGATACAACGACCGCACGAATACCAGCGTAGCGGTAGAGCATACCCTTGTTTACCGCCCCTTTGTCCTGTCGGCCGGTGTGCTGATGAACCACAATACGCTGATCGGCGGGAAGTACAGGTTTTATCCCTCGGTGAGCGCCGCCTACCGCCCCGCCGACCAGTGGAAGATCGCCGCTTCGTGGAGCAAGTCGACCCGTATGCCTACCTTTACCGA
>JAISQD010000018.1 GCA_031274415.1 Tannerellaceae bacterium
ACCCTCTGGAAAAATACACGTGCGACAAGCTTTCTTTAACCTAATATATTTGTATATTTGCGGCTTTTTAATAGCTTACACGCATGTGTGCGCTGCTCATGCAGGGCGCACTTGCTTCACTGTGTTCGCAATGACGGGTACTTATTGATTTTCATGCGATTATATTCGTCATCATGATAACCAAGAGAGCGAAGCGAACGCGCGGAGACATCTCACCATAGCACCTCAAAAAAAGATTTAGCCAGAAAAAGGATGTCGTACTTGGCATCCTTTTTTTGTTTCCCGCATGGTTAATACGGCATCTTTTAATGTTTTTTTGCGGGAAAGATAGCATATTGTTTGAGAAACGTGTTACTTTTGCAGCTATTCTCAATGACATAATTCTGATAGATCATGAAAAAAGAAATCTTACTAATCCTATGTTTATTGCCGGCCGCTTCTTTCTCTTATGCCGTTACTCCCGAAGTGGTCGATAGTGTAATTCCGTTGAAGGGAGTTGTTGTTTCCGCCAATAAGATACAGGTAAACCGGAACAGTGTCCCTTTATCCATCTCCGTCATTGAGCGGGAAGAGATAGAGGCCAGTAGCGAATCGGCTTTGTTGCCCGTATTGTCGCAGCATGTACCCGGCCTGTTTGTTACGCAGAAAGGCATTACCGGTTTTGGCGTGTCTGAAGGCGCCGCCGGAACGGTGAATATACGCGGCGTCGGGCAAGGTAACAAGGTGCTGATGCTTTTTGACGGACAGCCTCAGTGGGCAGGTGTTTTCGGCCATTCGTTGCCCGATACGTATGTGGCTTCGGATGTGGAACGGGTTGAGGTGATCCGTGGCCCCGGGTCGTTGCTGTACGGGTCGAATGCCATGGGAGGAGTTGTTAACATCATCACCCGCAGGCAGGCGACGGATGGCCGGCATACGCAGGCACGCCTGATGTACGGGTCGTATAATACGCAGAAATACATGATCAATAACGGATACAACGTGGGGAAATTCGGCTCTTTTATCTCCTTGAACCACGATCGGACGGATGGCCACCGCCCGGACTCGAAGTTTTATATCACGAACGGGTTTGCTAAACTTGACTACCGGTTTAACGACGCCTATAAAGTCACCGGAGATGTGAGTATCGCCTCGTTCAAGAATCACAACCCAGGCAGCGTCGACGCTCCTGTTATCGACAATATTATGGATATCGTGCGCGGAACGGCGTCGTTTGCACTGGAAAACACGCACGGCAAAAGCAGCGGCGCCCTTCGTGCGTTCTATAACTGGGGGCATCACGATATCAACGACGGTTACTCGCCCGGCGGCTCTCCGCAACAGTATATGTTCAACTCGGACGACCACAATGCCGGTTTGCTCCTCTATCAATCGTTCCGCCTGTTTGAAGGCAACAGTTTCACGCTCGGTGTCGATTACAAAAACTGGGGCGGAAAGGCCTGGAAAGGAGAGGAATTGGTGAACAAGTCGGTCGATGAAGCGGCCGGTTACCTGATTGCCCAACAGGATTTGTTTGACAAGCTGAGCCTGAATGCCGGCGTCCGTTTTGAGTACAACGGCGTGTTTGGCGGCGAATGGATACCGCAGGCGGGGGTGACGTTCCGTCCCCATGAGGGGAATGTGATTAAAGCCTCCCTCTCGAAAGGGTTCAGAAGCCCCAACCTTCGTGAGATGTATATGTTTCCCCCTCAAAACACGGAGTTGAATCCGGAAAGCATGGTCAACTACGAATTGTCTGTGGGGCAGTCTTTCTTAGACGGTGCGTTGTTTGCCGAAGCTACGGCCTTTTATATCGACGGGAAGGATATGATCAGTGTCCAGAGCGTAAGCGGGGACGGCAACCCGCCATTCAAGAACCTGAATACCGGCCGGTTTTACAACAAAGGGATCGAGTTGGATATCCGGTACAGGATTACGAGTCGCCTGAATTTTAATACCAACTACAGTTACCTGCATACGAACACCCCTCTCTTAGCCGCCCCCAAGCATAAGTATTTAGCTAACCTGACGTACCAGCCCGGACGGTTTACCTTTAACCTGAACGTACAATCCATCTCCGGCCTCTACATCAATACCGATACGCCGGCCAAGGAAGATTTCACGACCCTGAATGCCAAGGTCGCCTATCTGTTCGGCACACGAAGCAAGGGGGTGAACCTCTTCCTGAAAGGCGAAAACCTGACGGCGACGCGTTACGCCATCAATGAAGGTTTCCCGATGCCCAAGGCCATTGTTATGGGGGGCGTGGATATTACGTTCTAATAAACGTTAAATCTTACAACCATGTTCTATAACATTTAGCGGGGAGAAGGCTAAAACGGTGCACTTATAGTATGTTTGTACCTCTGTAACCACATAGGTATACTAAAAACATAATAATATGGGATCAATTTTTCATTCGTCGAAAGGGGGAAACGCTTTAGTTCCTAAAGCATATCTTTTACCCTTCGTGTTAATTACCTCGCTATTTTTTGCATGGGGGCTGGCCAATAACATGACCGACACGCTGTTGGCCGCCTTCAAGAAGATCATGAGTATGACGGATTTCCAGACGTCGTGGATTCAAATGGCCTTTTACGGCGCCTATTTCTGTCTGGCGCTGCCGGCGGCTATTATCATCAAGAAGACGACCTATAAAACAGGGATCGTGATCGGGTTGATCCTGTTCATTACAGGTGCGTTGTTGTTTTATCCGTGCAGCAAAACTATGGTTTACTGGCATTTCCTTGCTTCCCTTTATATTCTGGCAGGCGGTTTGTCGGTACTCGAAACAACGGCCAATCCCTATATTATCCTGATGGGGCCGGAGGAGACGGCTACCCGCCGCCTGAACCTCGCCCAGTCCTTTAACCCGATCGGTTCGATCACCGGCGTGATCCTGAGCAAGTTTTTTATCCTCTCCGGGCTGGCTTCCTATACGGCAACGCAACGCGCCGAGATGAATGCAGAAGAGTTAAACCAGATACAGTCCGCAGAGCTGAACGC
The DNA here is from genome assembly GCA_031274415.1 of Tannerellaceae bacterium. Classification (GTDB taxonomy): domain Bacteria; phylum Bacteroidota; class Bacteroidia; order Bacteroidales; family Tannerellaceae; genus DFXE01. The sequence goes on from JAISQD010000018.1 coordinate 2,986, forward strand.
GGTGATGGGGCCGTATGTCGGGGTTGCCGTTATCCTGATCGTCATTCTGGTGCTCATCATCTTTAGTCGCATGCCGAAGGCTTCTGACGGCGGCGCTTCGCTGAACTTAGTCTCGACGTATAAACGCCTCTTCGCCAACAAAAAATACTTCTACGGCGTCATCACCCAGTTCTTTTATGTAGGGGCGCAAATCAGCGTATGGTCGTTTATTATCCGGTATGCCATGAGGGAGTTGTCGATTGACGAAGAGAGCGCCTCTACCGTATATATTATCTCCTTGGTTTTGTTTGTCGGCGCCCGGTTTATTTTTACAGGGCTGATGAAATATTACAGTCCCGGCAAGCTCTTGCTTTTTGCTGCCGCCATGGCGGCGGTGTGTAGCGGGCTGACGATCGTTTTGCATGGATATGCAGGGGTTGTATGCCTGATGCTGATCTCCTTTTTCATGTCTTTGATGTTCCCGACCATTTACGGGATCACGATTACCGGGTTGGGTGAAGACACGAAGATCGGGGGATCGGGGCATATTATGGCCATATTGGGCGGTGCGGTCATTACCGCCGCACAGGGCGGCGTATCGGACAGCACGGGGACGATCAACTATTCCTATATCGTGCCTCTTTGCTGTTTCCTTGTCGTATTGGCCTATGGCCTTTATATAGAGAAGAGTGGTAAATAGGATGAAACAGACTATTCATTTACTGGCGGCTGCTATCCTGCTTATGGCTTTGGCGTGCCGCCAAAACAAAACAACAGACAATATGGAATCGTATAAAAAGGGGACATTTGGCTATGACTTGCACTTCCTGTCCCAAAAAGACAGCTTAGTCACGCTGACGAGCGGCGATGGCGAGGCGCAGGTCATTGTTTCGCCCCGCTATCAGGGGAAAGTATTCACATCCACCTCCGGGGGATTGGGCGGGAAAAGCTTGGGATACCTGAATTATACAGCGCTGGAGTCGGAAGAGATCAGCGAACACATCAATGCCTATGGCGGGGAGAACCGTCTGTGGTTAGGCCCTGAAGGGGGGCGTTATTCGGTGTTCTTCCAGCCCGGAACGGAGCAGGTTTTCGACAATTGGTATACCCCGAAGCCGTTGGATACCGAACCATGGACGATACTCTTTTCGGATGACCACGAGGTCGCTTTGGAAAAAGGGATGCAGGTATCCAATTACCTTGGCAAACAGTTGCAGGTCAAGCTGAACCGGAAAGTGAGGCTGCTTGAAGCCTCCGAAATAAAGGCGATACTGGGTATCGTTCTCCCCGGGCGGGTGAAGCTGGTCGCCTATGCGACGGAGAATAGCGTCACGAACGCCGGCGATTTTGCGTGGACGAAAGAGACCGGTACGGTGTGTATCTGGATACTGGATATGTTCAATACCGCTCCCCGCGCGTTAACGATTGTGCCTTTCGACGAAAAGGCGACGGGCGTTGTTGTGACCACCGACTATTTCGGGGAGATTCCTGCCGACCGGTTTACCATACGGAACGGGGTGGCTTACCTGAAAACCGACGGTCGCTGCCGGAACAAAATAGGGATGAGCGCCGGACGGACCACATCCATTGCCGGCAATTACGATCCCGATTCCGGGCAGTTGACGATTATCACGTTTGATAAGGACAGGGACGGCATCTACCTGAACCAGGAATGGAATCCGGAGAAAGACCCGCTGGTGGGCGATGCGTTGAATGCCTATAATGACGGGCCGTTGGAAGACGGCAGCATCATGGGACCATTCCTGGAGTTGGAAAGCGCCTCACCTGCGGCCTTCCTTTCTCCCGGCGAATCGTTGGCGCACAGCCACCATGTATTCCATTTTGCCGGCGGGGAGGAGGACTTGTCGGAGGTCACGGAGGCCTTGCTGGGTGTTTCCATACAAGAGATTAAACAGGTATTTTGATTCCTGATTATACATACATATTAAAACATCGTATCATGAAGAGTGTATTCCCTAAAATCGGTATTCGTCCGATTATTGACGGGCGCAGACGTGGTGTCCGCGAGTCGTTGGAAGAGATGACAATGGGATTGGCTAAACGGATAGCCCAGTTTTATGCTGAGAATCTTCGGTATCCCGACGGTTCGCCCGTTGAATGTGTCATTGCCGATACCTGTATCGGAGGTGTGAAAGAGGCGGCTAACTGTGCCGAAAAGTTTGAAAGAGAAGGTGTCGGCGTATCCCTTTCCCTGACGCCTTGCTGGTGTTACGGCTCTGAGACGATCGACATGAACCCGCTGATCCCCAAAGCGATCTGGGGATTCAACGGGACGGAGCGTCCGGGGGCGGTTTACTTAGCGGCGGCGTTGGCTGCCCATAACCAGAAAGGACTGCCGGCCTTTGGTATTTACGGCAGGGATGTGCAGGATGTGACTGATCCCACGATACCGGAAGATGTGAAGGAAAAATTGCTTCGCTTTGCTAAAGCGGGGCTGGCTGTGGCGTTGATGCGCGGTAAATCCTATCTCTCCATCGGATCTGTTTCGATGGGTATTGCCGGCTCTATCGTGAATGCCGACCTGTTGCAGGATTACTTAGGTATGCGTACCGAATATGTCGACAGCGTCGAACTGTTGCGCCGGATCAACCTCGGTATCTATGACAAGGACGAATACGAAAAGGCCCTGGCATGGACAAAACAGCATTGTATCCCCAACGAAGGGACGGACTACAATTCCGATACCTACAAAAAATCGCGCGAGGTCAAAGACCGTGACTGGGAGTTTGTCGTCAAGATGACCCTCATCATACGGGACTTGATGATCGGCAACGCGAAGCTGAAAGAGATCGGTTACGACGAAGAGGCGATGGGGCATAATGCCATTGCCGGCGGTTTCCAGGGACAGCGCCAGTGGACGGACTATCAGCCGAACGGCGACTTCTCGGAAGCGATGCTCAACTCCTCTTTCGACTGGAACGGACGGCGCGAACCGTTTGTCGTCGCTACCGAAAACGACCATCTGAACGGCCTTGCCATGCTGTTCGGCAAACTGCTGACCAATACTTCCCAACTTTTTGCCGACGTCCGTACCTACTGGAGCGCCACAGCGATCGAACGGGTCAGCGGATGGAGGCCTGAGGGCTTACTGTCCGAAGGCGCTATTCACCTCATCAATTCCGGCGCCTGTACGCTGGACGGGACAGGGCAACAAACCAGAGAGGGTAAACCGGTGATCAAACCGTTCTGGGAGATCAAAGACGAGGAGGTAGACCGGATGCTGAAGGCTACCACGTGGTATCCCGCCTCGCTGGAATATTTCCGCGGTGGAGGGTATTCCTCACACTTCCTGACCAAAGCAGGCATGCCGGTCACCATGAGCAGGCTCAATGTCGTGAAGGGGCTTGGGCCGGTCTTGCAGATTGCAGAGGGCTGGACGGAGACGTTCCCTCCCCACGTGTTTGATATGATCAATAAACGGACGGACAAAACATGGCCGTCTACCTTCTTCGTTCCCCGCCTCACAGGTAAGGGACATTTCAAGGATGTCTATTCCGTCATGAACTGCTGGGGAGCGAATCATGGGGCGATCAGCTACGGGCATATCGGCGCCGACCTGATCTCAATGGCCGCCATCCTCTCTATTCCCGTCTGTATGCACAATGTGGAGGAGGAGCATATCTTCCGTCCTTCGGCATGGAATGCGTTCGGCTCTGATACGGAAGGGGCTGATTACAGGGCTTGCGCCGCTTACGGACCGCTGTACAGGTGATGCGATAGATAAAAGAGACTGTTGGGATTCCGGCATAGGAGAGTCACAATATCACAAATGTAACGATAAATCTGGGAAATTTGCGTAACTTCGCCGGCTGTTATCATGGTGGTATAATTCAATAAGGACACGACTATGCACTACTTCACACATACCCTGTCTAATGGACTTCGTATGATTCATCTTCCGTCGGATTCCCCGGTCTCCTATTGCGGGTTTGCCGTTAATGCAGGCACGCGCGACGAACTCCCGGACGAGTCCGGGCTGGCGCATTTTGTCGAGCATATGCTGTTTAAAGGGACGAAGAAACGGAAAGCATGGCACATCCTGAACCGTATGGAGAATGTAGGGGGCGAACTGAATGCCTATACGACGAAAGAGGATACGTTTGTCTACGCTATTTTTATGGAAGAGCATTACGCCCGCGCAGTCGAATTGCTGGCAGACCTGGTCTTTCATTCCGTCTTTCCGCAGCAGGAGATAGAGAAAGAGCGGGAGGTGGTCATAGACGAGATCAATTCGTACAGGGACAGCCCTTCGGAACTGATCTTTGATGAGTTTGAGAACAGGCTTTTCAGCGGTCACGCGCTGGGGCATAATATATTGGGCGACGAAGAGTCGCTGTCCCGTTTTACCTCCGCGTCGGGGCTTTCGTTCGTGAAACGTTTTTATGTCCCGGCCAATATGGTGTTCTTTTCCATGGGGCGGATCGACATGAAAAGGGTGATCCATGCGGTAGAAAAACAGGCGGGGGATATCCGCCTTCCCCTTTCGGAAGGCAACCGGATTGCTCCCTCCCCTATCCCTCCCCATATCGAACGGACAGGGAAAGAGACCCATCAGGCGCATGTGCTTGTCGGGAAAAGGGCGTACCATATGCATGACGAAAAGCGCGTCCCGCTCTTCCTGCTCAATAACCTGATGGGTGGGCCGGGAATGAATAGCCGCCTGAATATGGCGTTGCGCGAAAAACACGGGTTGGTATACAATGTCGATTCTTCCGTCACCCCGTATACCGATACCGGACTGGCAGCCACCTATTTCGGGACAGACCGGAAAAACATAGAAAAAGCCCTTCACCTGGTGCGGAAAGAGTTTGTCAGGATATGCGAAGAGAAACTTTCCGCGACGCAACTGGCTGCCGCCAAGAAGCAACTGACCGGACAAATGGGCGTGTCGGGCGACAATAAAGAGGGGTTGTTCCTCGCCCTGGGGAAAAGTTTCCTGCATTACGACCGGTACGATACGCTGGAGGAGGTGTTTGCCAAGATCGAAAAAGTAACGTCCGCCGACCTGCTGGAGGTGGCGAATGAGGTATTCTGCTTTGACGAGCTGTCTGGATTGATCTATGAATAAGCCGAAAGGATAATCATGTGTCAATCAAACGAGACATACCTCTCCAGCCTTTCCCTCTCCTCGTCCGTAAACTCCTCCAACAGGCTCAGGTTCTCCCACCCTGAGAGCCTGCCTTTCTGTTTGCGTAGCCGTTCGATCACACGCGCCTGCCGGAACCCGATATAGGGATGCCTGATCAGCGAATCGTACGGCAACCGGTTGACCGGCAGGCGGACAATAAAAGAGGTATCCACACGAAACCAGGGAGACAGCGCCTCGTAACGCTCCTCATCTATCCCGTATACTTCGCGCAGCTGACTGACACAGTAAAAGCCCCCCAGCAGGGTGCGGAACTTGACGATACGGTTGGAAAAGGCGCTTCCTATGCCGGGTACCCGCTTCAACACGGTGGTATCGGCCGTATTGAGTTCGACAACCGTTCCGGCAGGATACTTTCCTGTCTTTTTTGCTTTCACCTTCTCTTTTACACGGGGTGCGGCAACGTGCGTTTCCGCGCTCCCGTCTTTCTTCACCATATCATTAGCAATCAATAAAAATCCGGTAACGGAAGTCAGGCAGAACAATAAGACCAGCGCCTGCCGCTCTCCTTTCGAAAAATACAATACATCACGCCACTTCATAAGATAAGGTTTTCGTTATTTCATCCGTTTATTTCAACTTTGCTTTCTTGATAAAGAACTTGGCCAGTTCCCTTCCCGCCTTGGCATAACATTCCTGAATACGGAAGCCGGTATCAAAATCGGTACCCGAAAAATTGTTGGCCGAACAATTGCGGACTTTAATCACGGCTACCGGTTGGCCGGAGGCTGTGTCAAAGACTTTACATGTCAGATCGAGAGAGGCATTCATTCTCATTACGCCGACGTTCCACCCCGGCTCGGTAAAGTCCGTATTGATGACAATCCTGTAGTCCGCCCCTTCCTCGCCGGCGACAATATCATGCTTCTCCAGGTATTTGTCGAACAGTTCCTTGAATTTAGGCTCAAACCGCGCTTGCCTGTCGCCCAACCATGCACGTTTCCATGAGTCGCCTCTTCCCTCCTCTTTTTTGTTGAAGTCCCCCACCTTCTTATCAATATATTCCATTTCCGTCATCTTACCGACAAGCATGTCGTCATACGTAAATATAAATTCAATCACACTTGATTTCTTCACAAAGTCAATTGTCCCCGAGGTCAAAACAATACTCTGCGAAAAAAGGGAAGCCGTATAAACACAGCACATGGCACAGAGATAAACTATTTTCTTCATCATAAAAAGCGATTAAAAGTGATTCTTTATTCTACAAAGTAAAGATATAAATATTTCTTGAAAATAGGCCGGAAAGATGAAAAGTAGAGAAAAAATAGTACCTTTCCGCTCTTTAAAAAGAATGATGAGAATAGTAGTTGATCATACGATCCCGTACCTGAAGGGAATTGTTGAAACGTTCGCCGACGTAAGCTATCTTTCTTCCGCACAGTTTACGGCGCGGAACATACGGGAAGCAGATGTGTTGATTGTCCGCAGCATAGAGAAATGTACGCCTGAACTGTTGGAAAACAGCCGGGTGAAACTGATCACAACGGCCACCATCGGCTTCGACCATATTGATACGGCCTATTGTGAGTCGGCTGGGATAACATGGAAGAATGCGCCGGGAAGCAATGCGGCCTCCGTCGCACAGTACACACTGGCAGCCTTGCTGGCAACCTCCCTGCAAAGGCATGAGCCGTTGAAAGGAAAAACAATCGGGATTGTCGGGATGGGGCATGTCGGCAGGCAGGTGGAAAGGGTCTGCGCCGCCTGCGGCCTGCGGATTTTGCGTAACGACCCGCCGCGTGCGGAAACGGAAGGGGAGGCCGGTTTTGTATCGCTCGACACCATAGCGGAAGAGTCCGATATCATTACCTTTCACACCCCTTTAGTGACAAAAGGAAAACATGCGACGTATCATTTGGCGGACGGGGATTTTTTCCGCCGGTTGAAAAAGAAACCCTGGTTGATCAATACTGCACGTGGAGCGGTACACGACACGGCGGCGCTTTTACAGGCAAAAAAGAGGGGATTGATCAGCGAACTGATTCTCGATTGCTGGGAAAATGAACCGGAGGTAAACCGTGAGCTATTGAGCCTGGCGACCATGGCCACACCGCATATCGCCGGATTCTCGGCAGACGGGAAAGCGAATGCGTCGCGTATGTGCCTCGAAAGCATTGAGGCGTTTTTCCGGATCAAAATAGAAGGAACAGGGAAGGTATCTCCTTTGCCCCCAAAAGAGCCGGTCGTCGATATGAACCGGTTTAAGGAATACCGGACGGAACAGACTATACTGACTGCTTTCAACCCTTCAGGGATTGACAAAGCCTTCAGGGAAGCACCTCACACCTTCGAGCAACTTCGAAACGATTATGACTATCCACGGGAATATCCGGCCTATACGATAAAGCATGCAACGGAAGAAGAGGCCGGTTTGCTTATGAAGTTAGGATTTCAACGGCTATGAACACTTGATGGCACGTCCCAGTTTCAGTACGGTTGTTTTAGTGATTCCGTTCAGTTCGCACAATTTACTCACTGTTGTTCCATATTTTGCGGCAATAGCGCTGAGCGTATCTCCTGATTTGATGCGGTGATAGGCCGGTTTCTTTTCGGCATTATCCGCGATAGGCGCCGTGGTCTCTTTCTCTTTCTCTTTGACAGTCGTCTTTGACGTTGTACCGCCGCCGACGCTACAACGCAGAGCCTGTCCTACCCTTAAAGTCGCAGTCGTTTTCAGTCCGTTCAATTTACATAACTGGCTGACTGTCGTCCCATAAAGACGGGCTACCTTATTCAACGTATCCCCCTTCTTGACCCGGTGATAGATGAGTTGGTTCTCGGAAGAGGTATAGATATTGCTGTTGCGTCCATTGATCTTTACATTACGGAAGATATACCTGTCCTGGTGCGGAACACCGTTCTCAAAGTCAATCATATCAGCAGGATTAAGGGCTTGCCCTAAGAAACGTGTTTCGAAATGAAGGTGCGAACCGGTTGAACGCCCCGTGTTTCCGCCTAAAGCAATGGCATCCCCCGCTTTAACAATGTCATCCACCTTGACCAGAAAACGGGATAAATGTCCGTAAACAGTTTCCAACCCGTTCGGATGGCGGATAACAAGATAGTTTCCATAGCCACGGCGTTCAAAATTGCGGATACGTACTTTTCCGGCAAATGCCGCACGGATCGTATCACCGACCTGTACCTTCAGGTCAATGCCCCTGTGCATACGGCGGCGGCGGGGGCCATATGGAGAGGTGACTTTCAACTCGCAATCCAAAGGAAGGATAAATGCGGAACAGTCTATCTCGCAAGAATCGGGGAAAGTTATATTTTCAGCATTCCGGAAAGGGTCTACCCATCGTGTATCCCAGTTCGACCCGTACAATTCGTCAGCGGGAAACAGCATATCTTCTTCCTCTTCAAGGAATGCCTCTTCCAACAGCATTAACTTCTCCGACAGGATATCTTTTTTGACACGGTCGGCCATTAACTCTGATATCCGTTCGTCTAATAATTTCGTCTGAGTCGAAATCGTGTTCTTTACCGGATCTTCCGCTTTTACTGTTAATACTGTAAAGGTTGTGCAACAGGTCAAAAACAGTGATAGTATGTTTTTCCTCATCAATATTCGGTTTGTGTTATAAATAAAAAATGACGCCCATACGGACTGCATTTTCATTAAATCCTTCAAATATCGTAATTTATATAGAAGGTAGCAATACATTGTGTAGAAAATTTCAATGGCTGGTCAACAGACCTACACGTGATACCCTTTTAAATGTATTGAGTTTCAGCGCATTTCCTGTTTATATGTTTTACAACATATTAGCTAATCATTCCCCAGTTTACTTTTCGTGCAAAGAGTGTTTTCAGCCTTTCGTTCAATATCCGGTATGTTTCGGACGACAATTCAGGGTCTTTGTTCAATATCTCCTGTGCCATATCGCGGGCATACCGGAGTATCTGGCTGTCGGCAGCCAGGTTGGCTATTTTCAAATCAACGCCCATGCCACTCTGTTGCGTACCTTCCATATCCCCGTGTCCGCGCAAACGCAGATCAGCTTCGGCTATGTCAAAGCCGTTCGTTGTCTGTACCATAATCTCAAGCCGCCGGCGGGTTTCGTTACTCAGTTTGTAGGACGACACCAAGATACAATAAGACTGTTCCGTCCCCCGCCCTACCCGTCCGCGAAGCTGATGCAGTTGGGAGAGGCCGAACCGCTCGGCGCTCTCTATCACCATCACGGAGGCATTGGGCACATTGACGCCCACCTCAATAACGGTTGTCGCCATCAATATCTGCGCCTGGCCGGAGACAAACTTTTGCATTTCCGCCTCTTTCTCCTTTGCTTTCATCCGTCCATGCACCATGCAGACGGTATATTCGGGAAACACCTCTTTAAAAACGGCAAATCCCTCCTCCAGATCTTTATAATCCAGCTTTTCACTGCCTTCAATCAAGGGATAGACCACATAGACCTGATGCCCCAACCGGATCTCTTTCCTCAGGAAATCATACAGTTGCGCCTTTTTATTATCGTAACGGTGGAGCGTCAGGACAGGTTTACGGCCGGGAGGAAGTTCGTCGATAACGGAGACATCCAGGTCGCCATACAACGTCATGGCCAAAGTACGGGGAATAGGGGTCGCCGTCATAACCAATACATGGGGTACATGCACATTCTTTTCCCACAGGCGCGAACGCTGCTCAACGCCGAACCGGTGCTGCTCGTCTATAATCGCCAGTCCGAGCGACGAGAAGGTGACGGCCTCCTCTATCAAAGCATGCGTCCCGATCACAAGATGTATCTCCCCTTTTGCGATGGCGGGGAGTATCTGCTCACGTTCCTTCTTTTTTGTCGAGCCTGTCAGGAGCGCTACGCGGATATCCATGTCTTTCAGGAAATGCATGATGGTGGTATAGTGCTGGTTCGCAAGTATCTCGGTCGGTGCCATCATGCAGGCCTGGTACCGGTTATCAATGGCCAGCAACATGGATAACAGGGCAACCAGCGTTTTCCCGCTTCCCACGTCGCCCTGCAGCAAACGGTTCATCTGCCGGCCGCTGCCCATGTCGGCCCGTATTTCGCGGACAACACGTTTTTGCGCCTCTGTCAGTTCAAAAGGGAGATACCGGCTGTAGAAGGTATTGAAATTGTGGCCGACGGAAGAGAAGATCAATCCTTTTAATTTCAGTTTCCGGTAAGTGGCTGTCCGGAGTATATTCAATTGGATGAAGAAAAGCTCTTCAAATTTCAGGCGCAGCTGTGCACTTCTCAGTTTTTCGACCGATTCGGGGAAATGGATATGGCGCATGGCTTCGCTCATTGAAACCATTTGTATCCGTTTCAACAGCTCTGGGGGAAGGGTTTCGGGAAGTTCCCAGTTCAGCCCGTTCAACAGGGTGTATTGCAGGTTTTGTATTGCCCGGGAGTTGAGGAAAGACTTTTTCATCTTTTCCGTCGTATTGTAAAAGGGCGTCAGTCCGCCCGCTACCTGTCCGGCCTGTTCGACAGGGTCGATGTCGGGGTGTGGGATGTTACAGGAATTGCCAAACTCGACCGGTTTGCCAAAGACAATATACTCCCTGCCTGTCGTATACTTGTCTTTTATAAATCCCAACCCTTTAAACCAGACTAAGTCTATCACGCCCGTACCGTCTGAAAAATGTGCGACCAACCGTTTGCTGCGCCCTTCTCCCAATGTATCAAAAGAGAGGATACGCCCTTTCAATTGGATATAAGGCATACTGCTGTTCATCTCTGCGATGGTATAAAAGCGGCTCCGGTCTATGTATTTATAGGGGAAATAAAACAGTAAATCTTCATAAGAGGCGATTCCGGCCTCCTTCTGAAGTATCTCCGCCTTTTTCGGACCAACGCCGGGCAGATAGACTATGGATCGTTTGTCAAGATCTGGCATAGGCGTACCGGTTATGTTCGGTTAGACAAAAATGCGTCTGCAACAAGCAGGTCGAAAGGGTGGGTGATTTTAATGTTCTCCCTGTTACCGGTAACCGTCCGGATCGTCACCCCTGAGGCTTCTACGACCGATGCATCGTCCGTGAAATCCGCCGTATAAGGCTGTTTGTACGCTTTTTTCAGGATTTCCGTATGAAATACCTGCGGCGTTTGTACGATCACATAATGATCCCGCCTGACCCGACGGCTTCCCTCTCCATCCGATTCCCTGAGCGATTCCGTCACAGGGATAACCGGTATGACCGCCTTATATCGTCCGGCTTCGGCAAAACAGGCGTCGATGACCTGAGGGGCGACAAACGGGCGCACGCCGTCGTGTACCGCGATCAAGCCTTGCCCGCTGACCTGTTGCAACCCGTTGCGTACCGACTGGAAGCGGGTTTCGCCTCCATCGACAATCAGGTGAGGAACGACGCAGTTCAACTCTTTACAGACCATTTTCCAATACGGCTGATCTCCTTCGGGTAAAGCCAGCAGGATCGTTGCCGATGCATCCCATTGGTAAAAAACGTCCAACGTGTGCATCAGAACCGGTTTACCGGCTACCGGAATAAACTGCTTCGGTAAATCGCCTCCCATACGAAGGCCTTTCCCTCCAGCCACAATCAGGACATATCTTTTCATCACTCCAGCTCTTCCAATATGTGCTTCACCTCTTCGTCCGTCGTGTATAATTTGTCCTTACACAGTTTGATCAGCCGGGTAGCCTCTTTGACCTTCCCCGACAGCATATCAACATCCAATTCGCCATTTTCGATATGGGCGACTATCGTGCGAAGTTTCTCCACTGCTTCATTGTATGTCTCCTCTTTCTTTGCCATAAATTGTCTGTTTTTTATTCTGTTATAATACTTTACTTTTTACTTCCCCATCGAAAAAACGGGAGGTTAGCTCATCGCCGGAAGAGAGCATGCCGGCGCGTTTGACAATCTTACCGTCCTTGAATGCCAGGCTGTATCCGCGTTTTAATATATAGTCCGGAGAGGCCATCTTGATATACTGTTCGGTAAGCCGGATAAAAGTCTGACCTTCCGTCAACCGGGTTGTCACGGACTGCTCCAACCGGTTGCGCAACAGCGTCAGGGCATTGCCATACTTGGCAAGATGGTTCACAACGGAAGAAGAGAGGCGGGCGTTCAACATGTGCAGGGCGTTTTTTTCTTTCAGCAAAACAGTCGTAGCAAGAAAGGTGATCCGCCCTTGTAGATCGGCCAGTTCGCCGGCTGCCAGATCCATCTGCCCGATAAGAAATTCAGCGACCGCCGTGGGGGTCTTCATCCGGGTATGGGCGACAAGGTCGAGGATCGTATCATCCCGCTCATGCCCGATACCGGTTATAATGGGAAGCGGAAACTGAGCGCAGTTGGCCGCCAGTGAATAGGTATCGAAGCTGTTCAGGTCGGACGTAGCGCCTCCTCCCCGTATAATAACGACCACATCGAAGAGGTCGATATGACGGTTGATCCTGTCCAATGCCGCGATGATCGAATGTTCTGTCTTCTCTCCCTGCATAACGGCAGGAAAAAGCTTCGGATAGAAAGGATACCGGGAGGTATTGTTGGCCAGCTGACCGAGAAAGTCCTCATAGCCGGCGGCTGTCGGCGACGTAATAACGGCAATGCGCCGGGGTAATACGGGGAAAGGAAGTTCTTTGTTTAACGTAAATACACCCTCTTCCTTTAGTTGGCGGATGATCTCCATCCGTTTTCTCAGCCTGTCACCCAACGTATAGGCCGGGTCGATATCCAACACGGTCAGGCTGAAACCATACAGTTCGTGAAAGTCGACAGAGACCTTGACCAATACCTTCAAACCGGAGGTAAACGGTTGACCGCTCTCCCTTTCGAAATAGGGGTACAATATCCGGAAGGTTTTCGCCCATATGGACGCGCGCGCTTTGGCGATCAACTGTCCGGTAGCCCCGTTCTTTTCAACGAACTCTAAATAACAATGGCCGGATGACGCGTTTGTGCGGACATCGCTCGTCTCCGCCCTAACCCAATACGTATCGGAAAAGGAATGGTTCAGAACGCCTTTTATGCGGTTGTTCAGCTCGAGTAAAGAGAACTCTTTTCTGGTATGTGCGTCATTTGGAAGTTGAGTCATTTCTCCGTTCTTCTTGCAAAGCTTTAAAGACATCAGGTATACCGTATCCCAATTCAATATCCGGCGTTTGATATTGGGAAGAGGCCTGCTGCAACAGGTTGATTACTTCAAGGTTGCTTAACCATGGGAGCGCCTGCCAGAGACACACGCCAAGTCCGGCTAATATGGGTGTGGCAAAAGAGGTCCCGTTCGCATACTGGATATTTCCCGAACTGTCGATGATCGTACAACCTGTACCCAGGGCAACGACATCCGGTTTTACACGGGAATCGGCCGTAAAGCCGACCGAGCTGAAGCTGCTTTTGCTCTGCTCATTCGTCACGGCGCCTACTGTCACCACCTTCGACGCATCGCCCGGTATCGTGATCTTCCCCCAATGTCCTGCCCCTTCGTTTCCTGCGCTGCTAAAGACAAGGATGCCCTTATCTGCAGCCATTGTCGCCGCACGGCTGATCAAGGCCGTTTTCCCGTCCAATTGCGACTGGTTATAATTCAGTTCGCCGGCGTCGAAAAAGAAATAGCCCAACGAAGAGGTAATCACCTTGACGCCCACACTGTCGGCAAATTCAACGGCGGCCGTCCAGTAATCTTCTTCAATAGGGTATTCCGAACGTTCATCTTCGCTCTTGATCAACCAATACGATGCCTCGGGAGCCGTGCCGATCATAATACCCGGCAGGTTTGTGGCCATGCACGAAAGGACTTTTGTCCCGTGATCATTGCTCCGGAAAACACTTTCCTGGGGAGCAATCACATTATAGGTACCGGAGATATGGATGGATCCGAATGCCGTTATCCGGTCTACATTTTTAAAACCGGCGTCAATGACCGCCACCTCGATCCCTTTCCCGCGATAACCCGCTTCATGGAGCTTAATGCCGTTCAACATCTCGATCTGTTTGTGTGCATAACCGTAAGGTTCAGCTACCGGATCATCCTTGGGTGACAGGCTCGTATCGTCAGGGAGCGTCTCTGCCGGCCGGTATTTTTCCCCTTTCCATATCCATTTGACGGAATCGACCATGGAGAGGCTTTTCAGCTTTTCCACAACCAAACTGTCTTCACTGATCACAACAACCGTAGAAAACCAGTTGCTTTTTACGATCGGACAAGCGCCAACCGCCGACAAAGCCTCCAGGTACGAGGCGGCAATAGGTAAATCCGTCTCGTCAACGAACATACCTTCCCGCGTCCGGCGGTCGATGGAAGCCTGGGACAAATAGGCTTCCGGACTGTCAAGCGTATATCCGGAGTCTCCTTTGTCTTTCAGGTATACACGAAAGCAATAGTTTGTCTGGGCTGACAGTTCAGAAGCTATACATATACAAATAAACAGGAACCAATGGCGCACACACATCATATTTATGTATTCCGGATAAGTTGTTTGTTTATGACTCTTCGGGATAAAACACCGGTATTTCACGCTTCACACTCTGCCTTAAAGAGATTAAGGTTTCGGTAGCCGTTACACCCGGGATTTCTTGGATCTTGGAGTTCAACAATTCCATTAAATGCTCATTGTCACGCGCATACAATTTAATAAGCATGGTATAAGTACCCGTCGTGAAATGGCATTCAACAACTTCCGGTATTTTTTCAAATTCAGGGACGACATCCTTATACATTGAACTCCTCTCCAAATTAACGCCGATATACGTGCAGGTATTGAATCCCAGATATTTCGGATTAATATGATAACCGGAACCAAGAATGACATGCGTATCGATCATTCGCTGAACCCGTTGATGAACAGCCGCTCGTGAGACATGGCATACTTCAGCGACCTCTTTAAAAGGGACGCGGGCATTCTTTGAAATAATATTCAGTATTTGTCTGTCCAATTTGTCTATTTTCTCCATTTCAAGCAACTTTATGATTTATACTCCATTTATGATGTATCAAAAGTATATAAATAATTTGAATACTATATCATATTGAAAGAATTAATAGAGATATAAACATAAAAAGCGAGTAAAACATGCTGAAAAGCATGATTTTGCTCGCTTTTTATGTTATTTAGGTAAAAACCTTACTTCACGATTTCAAGTAATTCCACTTCAAATACCAATGTGCTGTTGGGTTTGATGTTTCCACCGGCGCCACGTTCGCCATAAGCCAGGTCAGAAGGAATCCAGAACGTATATTTTGAACCTACGGGCATGATCTGCAGCCCCTCTGTCCAACCTTTGATCACTTGGCCAACGCCAAATTCAGCCGGTTCGCCACGGTCGAGGGAGCTATCGAATTTCGTTCCGTCGAGCAGTGTACCCGTATAGTGTACCTTTACTTTGTCTTCGGCTTTCGGCTTTTCTCCCGTCCCTTCGGTAATCACCTTGTACTGCAAACCGCTTTCGGTCGTGATCACGCCGTCTTTCGTCTTGTTTTCGGCCAGGAATTTCTCACCTTCCTCTTTTGCCTTTTCATTTTCTTTGGTCTGTGCCTGTGTGAAATAGGTCTGGAGATACGCCTGTGCCTGTTCGGGGGTCATCTTCATGGCTGAGGTATCGTTCTTCATGGCGATTTCCAGCCCGGCCAATAACAAATCCACATCAATAGCCTCACCCGGCAGGTTTTTGATATAATCCTTCATACCGCCTCCATTGGCAATACCAAAAGCATAGCTTGCGCTATCTACGTCGGTTTTTAACTTCACGCTTTTCTTCGAATTGCATGATGTTGCAGAAAGGCATACGGCCATTATCACTGCAGCTACTAATACACTAATCTTCTTCATTTTTCTTATTTTTAATTATTTTACTATATCCAATAATTCTACATCAAATATCAATGTGCTGTTGGGTTCAATCGTTTCACCGGCGCCACGTTCGCCATAAGCCAGGTGGGAGGGGATGAACAACCGCCACTTGGAGCCTGTCTCCATCAATTGCAAGGCCTCTACCCAGCCGGGTATAACCTGCGACACGCCGAAAATGGCCGGCTCGCCTCTCTGAACGGAGCTGTCGAATGTCGTACCGTTAATTAATGTACCATGATAGTGGCATTTTACCTCGTCACCGGCTACCGGTTTGGCGCCTGTCCCCTTTTTCAACACTTCATACTGTAAACCGCTCGGCAACGTCGTCACGCCTGCCTTATGTTGATTCATCCGGAGAAACTCTTCGCCTGCCTCTTTATTAAGCACTGATTTTTCTTGTTGTAAACGCAAAAAATAGTCGTTGATAACCTGCTTGGCCTCATCATAACTGATTTCCGGTTTGGCGCCGGTCAATACATCCTCTATCCCTTTCACAAAATCGCCTGTCTGAAGAGTACGAATGCCCGAGCCACGGAAATTATTTCCAATGCTTAAGCCTAACGCATAACTAACTTGATCCATCTATTCCTTAATTCAATCATTTATGAGGTACAAAAGTAATCTTTTTTCATTATATGGACTTAAAAAGGCGATACTTTTTATTTTATTCGCATAAACTTACGCACGAAGTGCATGTAATCAATTAAAATGTGTACATTTAGCCTCTGTTTATACTAAACATTCGACATGATGAGAAAACGATTATCCTATCTTATCCTGATGCTTTGTACGGCATCCATTGTGCCGGCACAGGAAAGCCGCGTCTTTGAAACACGCACCCTGATAAGCGAAATCCTGAACATGGAGCGCAACTATTCCATCTATTTACCTGCCGGTTATGATGAAACCGACCGCAGTTACCCTGTCCTGTACCTTCTCCACGGTTCGGGAGACAACCATACCGGATGGGTACAGTTCGGTCAGGTTCAGCATATTGCAGACAAGGCGATCCGGGAGGGGATAGCGGCTCCCATGATTATTGTCATGCCCGACGCCGACACCGGAAAGAAGGGCTATTTCAATGATATACAGGGGACATTCAATTACGAAGACTTCTTCTTTAAGGAGTTGATCCCCCATATTGAGAAAACGTACAGGGTACGCAGCGAAAGGCGTTACCGGGCGGTATCGGGACTGTCGATGGGTGGCGGCGGAACTGTTTTTTATACCTTGCATCACCCCGAATTATTTGCCGCCGCCGCTCCATTGAGCGCAGCAACAGGCAGATGGACGATCGAGCAGGCAAAAGCCGGACTGAAAGAGGCGCAGGTAAAAATCAGCGAGCAACAGCTCGAAGCCTATTTTAACCGTCACAACATCGAAAGCCTTCTCGCCGCCGCCTCACCCGATGAGTTAAAGAGCATCCGGAGCGTACGCTGGTATATCAGTTGTGGCGACGATGATTTCCTGTACGAAGGAAACAGCCTGATGCATAACACATTCCGTGCAAACGAAATCCCCCACGAATACCGCGTCAAGGACGGCGGCCACACATGGACATATTGGCGCATGGAATTACCCTTGGTACTGGAATTTGTGTCCAAATCATTCACCCAATTCTGACATTGTGTAAAGAAAACGCCAAATTCAGGGGGTACAAGAAGGTTGCCTTCCGGTTTTAAAGCGATTGAAAACGATCCCGCACAGACATGTCATTTCTCCTCCCAAATGGAGTATGCCCATGCCGCCGGAACCTAAACACAGGATCAAAAAAATTACTCCCGTCCAAAAAAAAATTGCTCCCGTCCTGTGTGAGAATCACTCCCGTCCTTTTAAAAATTACTCCCGACCTTTTAAAAATCACTCCCGTCCTTTTAAAAATTACTCCCGTCCGTATGCCGGACTTCTCTTCCCAGAATTTTTTTTTTCGGGAAATCGCTGTCACTTTTCTTGTAATCCATTGCTATTCAACTAATAAATGGTGACAGTAGCAAAATAATCGCTGTCACCTAATTTTGTAAGTCCTTGCGAATTAGCCAGTAAAGGGTGACAGCGATTTTTTCAATCGCTGTCACTTTTGGGAAATCGCTGTCACTTTTTGGGGAAAACCGGACTTTTGGGTAAGAAATAGGCCTTTGGGTAGTGGCTTTCCTTTTTCGTGAAGGATGTTTACGTTTTTCTCAAAAGTGACAGCGATTG
>JAISQD010000020.1 GCA_031274415.1 Tannerellaceae bacterium
AGAGGCAGCGTGGACAAATACGCGGAAAAGCCGCTTTGGTCTATCATCTTTTTCAAAATCGAAATCCCGCCCCATGAACTTATCGCCTTGTCTATAAATCGAATTTCCGTTTGCATTAAAATGAGAGATTTACGATACATCCGTCATTGGTAACACAGTGAAGCAATCCAGCGTGCCCCCTTCTGGATGGCGCCAGGCTTCACCTTCGCAATGACGCGCGTTGTCATTCCCCTTTTTGATAAACGCAGTTTATTGGAAACTCGACATGACGGCGTGTCTTCTTTAATATGGGAGAGGGTGTCCCAAAAAGGGAATTAGCCGGGAAAACATCAAATAGAACAAAAAAAATAGCAAATAGAGTAAAGGGAAGAGGCCTTTGTCCCTCTATTTTTGTGGCGCAAATGAAGTTAATTAATGCTATTGGACACAAAAAAATAATGAATACTATGAGTACAAGAAACAGGCTGGTTTTCCTGTTCCTTTCCATTCTTTTATGCGGGCAGGGAATAGCGCAAACACATCAGGGAAAAGAACGGCTGCCATTAAAACATGGCGCACACCGCACGGGAAAGCGGACGGATGCCGCCATGCAACGGTGGCGCGAGTATGGGCTGGGGCAATTTATCCATTGGGGGGTGTATGCGATTCCGGGCGGACAGTGGAACGGTAAAACGTCGGCCTCTGCCGCAGAATGGTTCCGCTCGTCGGGGCTGATCACCAAAGAAGAATACGATACCCTCTACAAGCAGTTTAACCCGCAGGCGTTCGATGCGGGACAGTGGGCGAGACAGGCGAAGGAGATGGGCGCTAAGTATGTGATATTTACGACGAAACACCACGATGGATTTTGTATGTGGCCAAGCAAATATACCGCATACACCATCGCCAATACGCCCTACGGGAAAGATATTGTAAAAGAGATTGTGGATGCCTATACGGCCGAAGGAATTGATGTCTACCTCTACTTCTCCATCATCGACTGGAATCATCCGGACTATCAGGCCGGAAAAGCCATTACACCGTCAGACAGAGCGGATTGGGAGAATTTCAATCCCTTCAAGACGACAGAAGATAAAGCGCGTTATGAGACATTCAAGGCCTTTACGCGCAACCAGCTGATTGAGCTGCTGACCGCTTACCCGCAGGTGAAAGGGCTTTGGTTCGACGGGTCATGGGACAGCGCATGGATGAAGGAGGCGGCATGGGTGGATGCGCTGGGCGAAGAATTGCGCGCGATGCATCCCGGACTGATTATCGGAAGCCGTTTCCGCGCCGATGAAAAAGGACACCGCCATGTCGATGCCAATGGCGACCTGATTGACGATTACGACCAGCGTTTTGAACGCAACCTGCCTTCCACCCTGGCGGAAACCGGCGGCAATGACTGGGATTGTGTGATGACCATTCCCGAAAACCAGTGGGGCTATCACCGCGACTGGTCGCTGAGTTACGTGAAAACGCCTTACGACCTGATCGACATGATGGTGAAAGCCAACTCGTTGGATGGGAATTTCGTGATCAATTTCGGCCCCGACGGCGATGGCCGTATCCGCAAGGAGGAGGCCGATATCGCTAAGGAAGTCGGCAAATGGCTGTCGGTCAACGGAGAGGCTATCTATGGCGTACACCATTCCATCCTTGAAAAGCAGGATTGGGGGTATTCCACCCAGCGGGGGGATGTGATTTACCTGACGGTATTCAATAAGCCGATGAACAACCTGCTGCGAGTGAAAATGCCTGTAAGTAAAGAGAAAAGCCGGGTCTATGTCGTCGAACAGGCGGACTATCCGGCCATCAAAGAGCCGGCCCGTATCCATGGCGGCGGACGTGCGGGAACCTATTACCGCGACAAATTCGGCTCGTCCTATTATGATATCCTTATCCCTGAAAAAATAGCGACGGCCGGCCAGCCTTTTGTCGTCAAAATCCGGCTGAAAGAGATCGACAGGAAAGAACTGAACACCTATCAGCAAGCGATCATATAAGCGCTGTGGTGGGATGTATATAGCATGCAATGAGAGAGATTCACTATACGTATTATTTATTAATTAAAAGAGATCTAATATGAAACAAAGAAAGTTTTTGGAAAAAACAGTTGTTCTGCCATTGGTCTGTTTCCTGTTCTTTTTTGCGGCTGCAGCAGAGGCGCAAAAGATAAGCGGGACAGTGGTGGATGAACAAAATGAACCTTTGATGGGAGTAACTATTATTGAAAAAGGCTCTTCACAAGGGGTTGCGACAGACATGGACGGGAAATTTTCCCTCCAGTTATCCAATCCGAAAGCGACATTGGTATTGACCTATATCGGGTATAAACCGAAAGAGGTAGAGGCGGCGGGGAAAACCGTCATCACGGTTGTGATGCAGGAAGATAACCAAATGCTGGATGAAGTGGTGGTGGTCGGTTTCGGCACACAGAAAAAGGTCAACCTGACCGGCGCTATTTCGGCCGTATCGGCGGAAGTTTTTGAAAATCGCCCCGTTGCCAATATCGGCCAGGCGTTGCAAGGTGTTGTGCCCAACCTGAATATCGGCATTGGCAACGGAGCGCCCAACACCGTCCCGTCGTTCAATATCCGTGGCGGTACGTCGATGAGGTACGACAGTAATGACAAGAAATATGTGGTGACGAACGATGCACCGCTGATTTTGATCGACGGTGTGGAGGTCAGCGCCACGCAGCTCAACCAGATGAACCCGAACGATATCGACAACATGAGCGTCATCAAAGATGCCTCAGCTTCTGCAATTTATGGGACAAAAGCGACGTTTGGCGTGATCTTGATTACCACCAAGTCGGGGAAATTCAACCAGAAAGGGAAAATCAGTTACAGTTATGACGTCTCGTGGGATACCCCTTCCGCCATTCCTGATATTCTCGATGCCTATACCATTCAAAAGTCGGGCATGGATAAAACGCTTTGGACAGGCGGTTCTGTCGGGTCGTCGGACGAAGAACGGCTGGCGGCCATAAAAAAATACATGGATAACCCCACCCCCGAAAACGCCTACTATATGTCGGGGACATCCATCATGTGGGTCGCCAATATGAATCCCTACAAAACCGTGGTCCGGAACTGGACGCCCATGCAAAAGCACAACCTCAGCTTTTCGGGCGGTAGCGAGCGGGTGACCTACTACCTGTCGCTCGGTTACCAGGAACAGGAGGGGATGTATAAAATCAATACGGATGAATACAAGCGGTATAACGCGGCAGTACGCGTGAATGCGAAAGTCAACAACTGGTTCAACGTAGAGGGAAAAGTGAATTATAACCAGACCAACTACCAGGCGCCCTACATCGTCGGAGGGAAAGGTAGTTTGTGGTCGGCCATGAGAAACGAAACAGGGAAAAACATCAATATGCCGATCATGACAGGGCCGAATGACCCGATCCCCAACGCCTATACCGACAATATCCTGGCCTGGGTGTCGTATGGCGCACGGACAAATTCGACATCGGCGTCGACATTGTTGACCGTTTCTCCGGAGTTTATTATTCTTCCGAATGTGCTGAAAGCAAGGGCGGATATGAGCTATTCCCCGGAAAGCTCCAAATCGTCGCGCCGCAGCCCGAAACATGAATATGTCAATACCTCATGGAACAACATGGTCTCGGAACAGGGCGAAGCGACGAACAATAAAGGGCAACTGAGTCGTTCGTCTACCGATACCTATCTCATCAATGCCTATCTTGATTTCAACAAGACGTTTGCCGGGAAACACATGGTTGCGGCTATTCTCGGGTTTAACCAGGAGCGGGTATGGTACGGTTCCAACACCATTAATCTGGTCGGGATGTTCTCGCCCGATGTCATGAAGCCGGGAGCCGTCGAAGATATTGCGTTGAACACCTCCGACGCCTCCAGTACAGAGCGTACCGCCCGCGCGGGATTCGGGCGTATCAACTATATTTTTGCCGACCGTTACCTCTTTGAAGCCAACGGCCGGTATGACGGGAGCTCCCGTTTTACGCCGGATGCCCGCTTTTTCTTCTTCCCTTCGTTTTCGGCGGGATGGAGAATGACGGAAGAGCGCTTCATGCAGTCGACCAGAAGCTGGTTGGACAACCTGAAGCTGAGGGTGTCGTGGGGTAAACTGGGCAGCCAGCCAAGCAGCAATTATCCCTATCATCCGGTGATGGATTCGGCAACGGCCGGTTATTTTATCGACGGGAAATGGGTCAGTACCGTAAAAGTACCCGGCTTGGTGTCTCCGACATTGACATGGGAGAAAGCGCAAACGACCAACTTCGGCGTAGAGGTCATCGCGCTGAAGAACCGCCTGAGCGCGTCGTTCGATATCTATGAACGGAAAACGACCGATATCCTGACCGATGGCGTGACGGCCTATCCTTCGGTATTGGGTACGAGCGCTCCATTAGAAAACTCCGGGTCGATCAAAACCAACGGATGGGAGCTGGTCCTTGGATGGGCGGACAGGAAACCGAACGGTTTGCGTTACAACGTCGAGCTTGTCCTGTCCGACTCCAAGTCAAAAGTCGTACACTATGCCGCCAATCCGACCATGAACATCGGTAATTTGTACAACGGATCGCGGGTCGGCGATATCTGGGGCTATGAGACGGGCGGTATCCTGCAGGCGTCGGACCTTGTCGCTAAGCCCGACGGTACGGGATATACCTTCAACGGCCCTTACCATTCCGGCAATCTTTACCCCGGCTATATCTGGTACAGGGATATCAACGGAGACGGGCGCATCAGCGCCGGAAGCTCTACGGTAGAGAATCCCGGCGACAGGAGGATACTCGGAAACAGTACGGCACGCCTGAAATTCGGGCTGACCGGAAATGTGTCGTACAAAAACTTCGACCTGAATATCTTCTTCCAGGGCGTCGGCAAGCGGGACCTTTGGATCGGCAATAGCGCCTATTGGGGCGGCGGCGCCGGTTCGCAGTGGATGTACGACCGTTCATGGACGCCCGAACGTACCGATGCCCGTTTCCCGATGTACACCGCATCGGTGAATACACAGACCGCCTACATGATCAACGGCGCTTACCTCCGTCTCAAACAGGCCGTTCTGGGCTACACCTTGCCGCAATCGCTGACGAAAAAGGCGGGAATAGAGAAGTTACGTATCAACCTGTCCGGCTATAACCTGTTTGAAATCACCGAGATTCCGGGCGTATTCGATCCCGATCAGATTTCGGATGCCTATCCACAAAAAAGAACGGTTGCAGTAGGTGCGCAAATCACATTTTAACACAAGGTAAACTTTAAAAATTAGACACATGAAATATTTGAAAATAACATATTTAACGGCCATTTGCATGGTAGGAACCGTCCTGTTTACTTCTTGTAACGACGATTTCATGCAACAGGATCCGAAAGATCAATTAGCTGAAGGGTCGTTCCTGAAGAACGAGGGCGATTTACCCCTCTTCCTGAACCAATTGTATAGCAAATATATCGCCGGCCACCAAGCCGGTTGGGCCTATGACCGCGTAGCGCCCTTTTATGATGTCCAGGGCAGTCCGATCATTTATACCGATATGTTCTCGGACAATGCCGTGAAATCCGGAGGCGCAAGCAGCCGTTTGAACGAGGGATATATCGTTCCGCAAAGTGGAGAAAATGAAGGATGGAGCTGGGGTAACCTGCGTATTGTCAACTATTTCCTCCGGAATTACCGGATGGCGGAAGGCTCTGTCAATGATCCTTCCGAGCTGGATAAATGGGCGGCGGAAGCCTATTTCTTCAAAGCGTGGGATTATTCCCGGAAGGTGATGATCTTCGGGGATGTACCCTGGTATGTGAGCGACATGAATGTGAACTCCCCCGAATTGTACGCCCCGCGTACACCCCGTGCCGAAGTGATGGATTCCGTGCTGTGGTGCATCAAATATGCCGTCGACCACATCACGGACAGCGAAAGCCCGAATGGACGGATCAACCGCGATATGGCCAATTTCCTGAAAGCGCGTATCTGTTTGTTTGAAGGCACGTTCCGCAAATACCATACCGAACTCGGGTTACAAAGCACCGCCAATACATGGCTTGACGAATGTATCGCGTCGTGCGAAGCGATTATAGCGACGGGACGTTATAGCTTATACAACACAGGGACGGATCCGTACTGGAAACTCTTTACCTTCAAGAATACCCCTGCAAGCGATAACAATAAAGAGGCGATTCTGGCGCGTACGTACGATGGACAATCGACATCGAGGGGACATTGTACGCAACGCTATTTCGAACAGAATAACGGCGGCGCAGGCGGGCGTTACAGCAAAGGCGCGACGCGCGGCCTTGTCGATGAATACCTCTGTGCAGACGGACGACCGATCTACATCGGAGGGACGGAGGGCAACTACACCCTCAACCCGCTTTTCAAGGGATATGACGGGATGTGGACGGAGTTGGACAACCGCGACCCGCGCCTGAGGCAAACCATTGCCCGTCCGGGCGAATACGCCACCATTTCGGCGCCTATGACCGGCGAGATGAACCAATCGAAATACGGGATTATCTATCCGCCCATCGGATACAATTATCATTCGTATCCGGGCACGACCGTGACCGGCTACTGGTTCATCAAACATTGGATGTGCGACCAGGAAGAATTTAACGCCACACAACAGGGGACGCAAACCGCCCTGGTATTCCGCTACGCAGAAGTATTGCTGATGCTGGCCGAAGCCAAAGCCGAAAGGGGAACCCTGACAAATGAAGACCTGAACAGGACCATCAATGCGTTGCGCGAGCGGGCAGGTTACGATTTCGCGACCTATCCCAACAGCCGCCTGACCATGGAAAATATTCCGGCAGACCCGCGGTTGGATAAAATCTATGCGGAAAAATTGGATTATGCCGTGACGCCCCTGTTAAGGGAAATCCGCCGTGAACGCCGTATCGAAATGGTGATGGAAGGGCTGCGTTATGAAGACCTGATGCGCTGGAAAGCCGGTAAATTGCTGACCGTACCTTTACGGGGAATGAAATTTACCGAAGAAAAGCAAAAGTTGTATGACGGCTCTAATGCCACGCCGAAACCTCCGTTGAACGAAAACTCCGTCACGGCCGCAAAAGCAGTCCTCGGCAAGGAGGTATGGGTGGACAGCGAAGGATTCCTGATTGCCTATCCGCGCGACACGAGACTTACGAACGGTACGTTGCCCTGGAGCGACAAACGCTACTACTGGCCGATCCCGTACGATCAATTAGAGTTAAATAAAAACCTGACGCAAACTCCCGGTTGGCAGGATATTCCAAGATAAGCCGGAGAGTGGAATCTTTTAGAATTAATCATACAAGTATTAGTAAATATGAAAACGTTATTATTATTCAATCAACCTGTGGGAACAG
This sequence comes from Tannerellaceae bacterium, assembly GCA_031274415.1. Lineage (GTDB taxonomy): Bacteria > Bacteroidota > Bacteroidia > Bacteroidales > Tannerellaceae > DFXE01. The sequence goes on from JAISQD010000020.1 coordinate 7,329, forward strand.
CAAACCGCTTGTTCCTGATGGTTATGATGGCATATACCTTCCTGACGGGTTGTAAAGAAGACGATACGGTAGCCGTATCGGCAGTCACCCTGTTAGAGGCCAAATACTCGAGTGCGGGTGAAGTCATGCTGATTTCGCTGAAAGACAACGCGACGTTGCAACTGACCCCATTCATTATGCCGCAGGATGCGACCAACAAAGCGGTGGTGTATTCCAATAAACGCAACGATATATTGGAAGTCAGCGCAAGCGGCCTGATCACTCCCAAAGCAGTAGGTACCGATACGCTGACGGTAACCGCTACCGACGGTTCGTGCGTGGCGACATCCTATACGGTCAATGTGACCGATCATAAGGTGAAAGCCACCGCCATTGTGGTTACGGCGGAAGGGCGGAATATGAAACTGAAAATCGGAGGCGCACCGTTCAATCTGGCGGAATGCCTGACGTTTGAACCGGCAGATATATGGGACAAATCGGTCACATATAAATCGTTGGATGAAACGGTCGCTACGGTTTCTGCCGATGGTATGGTGAGTCCGGTGAGCATAGGTTCTACCGTTATACGGATTACGACAGCCGACGGCAGCAATATCACCACCGATTGCAACGTCGAGGTATTGGACCTGGTCATTTCAAAAATAGATTACGACCGTTCGGCATGGACTGTCCAGACCTCTGTTTTGTACAGTGACGGGAACAATTATGTGACCGATGGTGCGACCGGAAAACCGGAAGATATGTTTGACGACGTCGCAACGACTTTCCTCTCCATGGTGAAGCCGGGGAAAAACTATGGCTCCTATTCCGGTACAGACCCCGGTTACAGCCTCTCTTTTGTTGTGGATATGAAGCAGGCGCAATCGTTCGACTTTGTCCGCTGGCAACACCGCTCCAACAATTCGTATACCTACCTGAGGGTGTGGGGAATCGATCTTGCCGGCAGCAACGACGGCGTTTCGTTCACCGATATCCAGACCGGTATCGATATTCCCGGAACGGGCGCTGAAACGCCTAATGGCACGGATACGAATGTGTATCGCATCGACCTGAAAGCGTCGGCCAACTATCGTTATGTAAGGGTAAACATTACGAAGTGGAGCGATAATTCCGGCGGCGCAACCAGCGGAAGTACGGTTCAGATCGGTGAATTTGGACTGGGATATACACATATAGAATAAGGCGGTAACCTCATGAAAATAATAATGACATTATGCCTTGTGCTGTATGCCTTTGCCGCATCCGCACAAATCGTTACGCCATATCCGGAAACGATAGAACTGCCGCAGATCAGTGGCGCGGAGAAGGAACGTATCCGCCTCGGGCAGGGACATAAGAAATACGACCGGCAACCAACAGGCTTCTATCTGGAAAACGGCAAAAAAATAGTCGTCAACCTGGAGATGCTGACTCATCCCACCGATGGCGCGATGCCTGTCATCACCATCGGAACGTTGGGGTTCAACATAGATGGCCGCGCAAGGAAGGATATCCGGCTGAAAGAGGGGGAGAATACCATTGATGCCGGGCAACACACCGGCGGATTGGTCTATCTGAGCTTTGTGAACGATAGCGAAAAAGATTCGCAGGGCCGTGCCAAGATCACGTTTGGCACGGGGAGTGAACATGTGCGCGCCCCGCGTTACGTATACGGCGTGACGACGGATGCCGAATTTTCGGAGATGATGAATACCTACACCACTCCCGATGTGATTTTCCATTCCGACTACGTCGTGGCAACCGCTACCCGTGAAGTCGCTTTAGAAATTTCCGTCAATGAAGATAAGGAAAAGTGGATGAACGATTTACATCTCCTTCTTGCCCGCGAAGACAGCATCGGCGGATTGGATAACAGCGACCTTAATCCGGTACATTACCGCCTGAAAGCCGGTGAAATCCGTTACCTGTTGACGGCCAATACCAGCGGAAGCCCTCATGCCAACAGCGCAGGGTATACCGGTTATCCGCACGGGAGCAGAAGAAGATACCTGACCGCGTTCGGCCCCAATAACAACTCATGGATGGTCGGGCATGAAGTGGGGCATCAACACCAGCAACCCGCCTATCAGATCGCCGGGGCAGGGGAGTCTACCGTCAATATTTATTCCTACGTGGCAGAACGTGCCATTGCCGGCGAATCGTATGCCCGGACGCCGGCGAACCGTTGGAAAGGCGCACAGGATACCTACCTGAAAATGCCCCTTTCCAAACGGGTATATGATATGCCGGACAAGGAATTGGAAGCCATTACCGGTTTCAACCGTGACGAACTGCGTTTCATGGTGTGGAACCAGCTGTTCCATCTTTTCGGGGATGACTTCTACAAAAGGCTCCACCGTGTTGTCCGCGAAGAGAAACAGATAGGCGGAGGCGCAGACGAGAGGCGCGCTTACCTGATATGGAAAGCTTCGCAGGTAACGGGTTACGACCTGACGGACTATTTCAACCATTGGGGTATACGGGTGACGGATAGCGAGGTGAAATCGCTGTTGAGAGCCAGAATATATACCGCCCTGAAAAAGAATCGCATAGAGGCGTTGCCGCGCCCCGTTGAAGAGTTGCTGATGGTGACTTCGCAGCAGATTCCCACATGGGCGCCCCTGCCCTTGAAAGGCATTACGACCTCATCTCCGGGTGATGAGGTCGAAAACCGTTCGGCATGGACGATTACCACCTCTCTCGGAGGCGTACCGGATGCGACGGTCGGAGGCGACAACCCTCAGAATATCATCGACGGAAATCAGACAACCGTTTTTTCCTTTATCAAACCAGGGAAGACATATGACGGCATAACAGGGCCGCCGGATTATTCGCCCTATTTCGTTATAGACAGGAACAGTACGGCCGGATTTAACTTCTTCCGCTATACACACCGTACGGCAAACAACACGTCGGAATTTCTCAGAGCCAGGAGGATCACCTGTTATGGTAAAAACGCCGAAGCGGATGAATTCGTCAAGATTACCGAACCCGTTGCCATTGATCACACCGTCAACAAGGATGAAATCAAAGCCACTTTCGAAGAGGTCAACTACCGGTTCGTGAAATTAGTCATCGACGAATGGAATACGGCAAGCGGCAGTACGATACAGGTCGCGGAATTTCATGTGGGCAAGGAAAACAAGGAAGATCTCCTACCGCCCGACCCGCTGAAATTCAAGATTTCCGTCCATGCCGGAGAGGGCGTTACGACCTCTTTCGCAGGCGAGAATCTGGCGGATGAAGACACTGATTTTGCGCCCACCTTCACGTTGGAGCAAAAGAGCAGGAAGCCGGTTGTCACTGTCGACGGGGACACCGTCGCGCTTGATGCGCCTGCCGGAGACGTTTATACGGTACGTGTACCGGTAATTAACCACCGGAACGTCACGATTTCCGCCTCTTCCGACGCCGGTATCGAAACGGTTGACACCGGCCGGATAACGGTTTTTCCCAATCCTGTCCGCACGGGCGAGCCTTTCACCATCCGGTCGGAACAGCCCATCGACAGGCTCCGGATATTCACCCTTTCCGGTCGATTGGTATCGGATGAAAAGGGAGCGGGTCATGTGATCGGGAAATCCGTTTCGAAACAGGGAGTCCATGTGATCGAGGTCATATCCGGCTCAAACAGGAACGTATCTAAAATACTTGTTCATGAGTAGACTATTGTATCTGGGTTTGTTTTGCCTTGGCGTGACCTGTTCCGCCGGGGCAAACAATCCCGATCATTTGCCGGACAGATCATCCGTGAAAATGCAAGTACAGAAAGTGATTGATTGGCAGATCAATCACTTTCAATACCTCGACAAAGGAACGCCGGGACAATTGCACGATTATGGGATCAATGCATGGACGAATGCCGTCCTCTTTACCGGAATGGCGAAATGGGCAAAAACAGTCGATCACCCGGACACCTGTTACCGCTGGTTGTATGAAACGGGAGAAAAGAGCGGCTGGGCGATTGCAGAAAATTTCAGCGGATATCCTTCCGTCGGAAACTATCACGCAGATGAGCTTTGTATGGGGCAGTTTTACCTCAGGATGTATGCCCGTTACAAAGAGGAAAAGATGTTGCACGCAACGAAAGAGCGCTTGGATTGGATCATCCGTCATCCGCATGGCATGGATATCCACACTAAAAGTAAAAAATGGTGGTCGTGGTGCGACGCCCTGTTTATGGCTCCCCCTGCCTTGGCGCATATGGCGGAAATAACAGGCGACCAAACCTACCTCCACTTCATGGATGAAGAGTTTAAAAGGACTTATAACTATTTGTATGATAGGGAAGATAAGCTGTTCTTTCGCGACAACAGCTATTTCGAAAAACGGGAACGGAACGGGCAAAAGATCTATTGGGGAAGAGGCAACGGCTGGGTAGCTGCCGGCTTGGTCCATATCCTGAAATACCTGCCCGCCGGCTCGCCTTACCGGCCGTTTTATGAAAACCTGTTCCGGGAGTTTATCCCCGTATTGGCTTCGTTACAGCATGCTTCCGGCTTTTGGCATGCCAGTCTGTTAGACCCGGAAAGCTATCCCGCTCCGGAAATCAGCGCAACGGCGTTGATCGCCTATTCCATCGCCTATGGGATAAATAGCGGGTTGCTCGACAAAGAGCACTATCTTTCGCGCCTCGTCCGGGCATGGACAGCCTTGACGAACGCCATCCATGAAAATGGAAAAATAGGTTGGATACAACCGATTGGCGCAGACCCGGCCAAGGTGACAGCGGATATGACCGCTGTTTATGGTGTCGGTGCGTTTCTTATGGCCGGCAGTGAGATCTACCAATTAACGAAATAAAAACGATGAAAAAAAGAGATGCAATATTCCTTCTCCTCTGTATAATAGGCATGCCTTTTGCCTACGGCAGGGAGGTCAGCCCGTTTAACGACGGGTGGCAGTTCCGGAAAGCGGAAAATCTTCCGGCAACACTTCACGAAGACTGGACGCCGGTTGAGATTCCCCACACATGGAACGCCGAAGACATGCAGGTAAAAAAGAATATTTTCTATGCCGGGGAAGCCTGGTATAAAAAGACCGTTGTACCGGACGACAACTGGGCGGACAAGCGCGTTTTTCTCCGCTTTGAAGGCGTTGCCTCTGTCGCCGAACTCTTTGTCAACGGCGAAGTCGCCGGCAACCACAAGGGAGGCTATTCGGCGTTTGCTATCGAAATAGGCAACTTGCTGAAATACGGGCAGGAAAATACCCTTTTAATGAAGGTGAACAACCAGGCACGTCCGGATGTCATTCCGGTTAACCATACCCTGTTCGGCGTCTATGGCGGTATATACCGGCCTGTCGAATTGATCGTTACCGAAAAAATAAACATAGCCGTCACCGATTATGCTTCACCGGGCATGTACATCACCCAAACAAATGTCAAGAGGCAATCGGCAGACGTTTCCGTAAAAATCAAACTGGAAAACAAAAACAAAGAGGCGGAAACCATCCGTGTATTGACCACTATTTACGAAGCGGACGGAAGGGTGAAGGCCAGGCAGGCCAGCCCCGTAACGATCCTTCCGCAGGGACGGCAAACCGTTGTCCAGCATTTTGTCCTTAAAAGCCCGCACTTGTGGCAAGGATTAGAAGACCCCTACCTTTACCAAACGCTCACCCAAATCGAACAGAACGGACACGTAATTGATGAAGTGACCCAGCCTTTGGGATTACGCCATGTTGAATTGAGAGCCGCTGACGGCATGTATCTCAACGGCAAAAAAGTGCCGATGTACGGCGTTTGCCGTCATCAGGACTGGTGGCAATACGGAAGCGCGCTGACCGATGAACAGCACGATACCGATTTGGCCATTATCAAAGAGCTGGGCGCCACCACGATCCGTTTCGCCCATTACCAGCAGGCGGAACGCATGTACGCGAAATGCGACAGCATCGGATTCTTAGTCTGGGCCGAGATCCCGTTTGTCAACAGGGTCACTACGCAAGAGGCCGCCAATGCCCGGCAACAACTCACCGAGTTGATCCGCCAGAACTACAATCATCCTTCGATTTATATATGGGGACTGCACAACGAAGTCTATACGCCATATAACTACACCGTTGCATTGACGGCGGAGCTGCATGACCTGGCCAAAACGGAAGACCCCCACCGCTATACCGTTTCCGTCAACGGACACCAGGCGGTCGACCAGGCCTCCAACCTGAATGCCGACGTACAGGGAATCAACCATTACTTCGGTTGGTATAGTGGTGAAATCAGCGATGTGGAAAAATGGATCGAAGGGATGGAACAGGATTTTCCCCACTATAAAATCATCTTTTCCGAATACGGCGCCGAAGCCAACACCGACCAGCAGGAAGAGGCCGTCGGGGAATTTGGCCGCTATTTTTCCCAATTCTATCCGGAAACATTCGCCACCAAGTTCCATGAGATACAATGGGGGATGATTGCCAAACATCCCTATCTCCTTGCGTCCTATGTCTGGAATACGTTCGACTTCGCAACGCCGGTCAATACACAAGGCGGCGTGGAAGCCCGCAATATGAAAGGATTGGTCACGTTCGACCGCAAAATCAGGAAAGATCCCTATTACTGGTATAAGGCCAACTGGAGCAAAGAACCTGTTCTCTACCTGACACAGCGCAGGGCTACGGAAAGGGTGCATGCCATTACGCCGGTCACGGTGTATTCAAACATAGGCGTTCCGCAGCTCTATGTCAACCAGACGAAGATAGAGGGGTACACCAAAGGAACGACAGATGTGCATTATATCTTTCATGATGTCAGGCTGAAAGCGGGAGAAAACGTCATTGAAGCAAGAGCCATGCACAATGGGAAAACGGTTGAAGATAAAATCCTTTGGCGCTATTCTCCGGACAACAAACAGCCGGGCAACAGCTCTCAACCCGGGAAAAAGACGCAGGAACACATCGGGTTGTAAAACCGGGGATATGATGTCGTGTGTAACTTCGGCTTTTTTTGATTAAGTTTGTACGGTAAAAAATGAAAGAAGAGATGGCAAAACGCAAGTTCTATGTGGTTTGGAAAGGCCTTACAGCGGGTATTTATGACGATTGGAATACGTGTAAAAAGCAGGTTGAAGGGCAACCGGATGCAAAATATAAATCATTTGAGACCCGCGAAGAGGCGGTAAAAGCTTTTGAGGAAGGGTATCGTCACTATCCGAAAAAGGCCTCCTCTCCAAAGTGGGCAAAAGAGGCGTCCGCCGGAAAACCTGTCCCTGAAAGCCTGTCAGTGGATGCGGCTTGCAGCGGCAATCCAGGCGCGATGGAATACAGGGGCGTATATACCGCTACCGGAAAAGAGCTGTTCCACGTCGGGCCGCTGAAACAGGGGACGAACAATGTCGGCGAGTTTTTAGCCCTTGTGCATGGCCTGGCGCTGTTGAAGAAAGAGAATAGCGATCTTCCCATCTATTCCGACAGCCGGAACGCGATGCTATGGGTAAAGAACAGGAAGTGTAAAACATTATTGGAGCGTACACCGGACAATGAACCGGTCTTCGACCTGATAGAACGTGCCGAAAAATGGTTGAAGGAAAACAGTTATTCTACCCCCGTGTATAAATGGGAGACGGCTGAATGGGGAGAAATCCCGGCAGATTTCGGCCGGAAATAATGGGGGTATTGCTCTATGGCGGGTTTATACATTCATGTCCCCTTTTGTGTCAGGCGCTGTTCGTATTGTGATTTCTTTTCCGGTACGGAGCTAAAGTACAAGGAGATGTACCTCTCTTCCCTTGCCAGGGAGCTTGTTTTGCGCAAGGACTATCTGCGGGGCGAACCGCTTGAAACGGTCTATTTTGGCGGAGGGACGCCCTCATTGTTGCAGGCGCATGATTTCGGGAAACTATTTGATGTGGTCTATCGTTGCTTTCCTGTTAGCGGGAACGCCGAAATCACGCTGGAGGCCAATCCTGATGATATGACCCCGCACTATGTGGCCTCCCTCCGTTCCTTGCCCTTTAACCGGATCAGTATGGGCGTACAGAGCTTCAATGACGCGGATCTCCGTCTCCTGAACCGCAGGCACGATGGGCGGCAGGCCATACAGGCGGTTGAACGCTGTAAGGAAAACGGTTATACGAATATCTCTATTGATTTGATGTATGGCCTTCCCGGCCAGACGGTACAGGCATGGGACACCACCCTGGCGCAAGCCCTCCAACTGGATCTCCCCCATCTTTCCGCCTATCATTTAACGTATGAGGAGCATACGAGACTCTATGCATGGAGGGAAACCGGAAAGGTCAACGCCATCGGCGAAGAGCTGAGCCTCCATTTGTTTTCCGCTATGGTCGAGAGGCTTACCGGGGCAGGGTATATCCATTATGAAATATCCAACTTTGCCAAACCTGGCTGCTTATCCCGGCACAACAGTTCCTATTGGACAGGTAAGGCCTATCTTGGCGCCGGCCCGTCCGCCCACTCGTATGATATCGACAGCCGGCAATGGAACGTTTCATCCCTTGCCCTGTATATAAAAGGGATGGAGGATAACGCCCCTGCGGTGGAGGTTGAAGTATTGGAGAACCATACCCGGTATAACGATTATGTGATTACACGGCTGCGTACCATGTGGGGGATGGAACTGTCTTATGTTATGCAGACGTTCGGGCAGGAGTTGTACGCCTATTGCCTGAAGCAGGCGGCGCCCCATATCCGGCAGGGTTTACTCGTTTTGGAAGGCGGCGGTTTGTCCTTTTCGAAAGAGGGGATTCTCCTTTCCGATGGCATTATGTGTGATCTCTTGTGGACATGATTTTTATACAAAACAGGCTTTTTGAATGACGAAGTTGGAGAATTTAAGTATATCTTGCACATATTTTAGTGATATTTGAGTAAAAAAAGCGTTGAGATATCAAACTAATATCTATATTTGCGCAGTTAAAGTGAGAAGGTGCCATATTTGTATATCATATCAGGCTGCAATGGAGCAGGAAAGACAACCGCTTCATACACGATATTGCCGGAGATGCTAAAGTGTAAGGAGTTTGTTAATTCCGATGAGATTGCGAAAGGACTATCCCCTTTTAACTCGGACAGCATAGCTGTTGCCGTTGAAGCCGGTCGGATTATGCATAAGAGGATGAAGGAACTGATTGCTGCAGGCGAGACTTTCGCCTTGGAAACCACGCTCGCTACTCGTTCTGTCGTTAAGTTAATGCAGAGCGCACAAGAAAAAGGATACTATGTGACACTGCTCTATTTCTGGCTGAATACGCCTGATTTAGCTGTGGAACGGGTAAAGATGAGAGTTGCTGCCGGCGGGCACAACATTGCAGAAAGCACGATTCGAAGGAGATACGATTCGGGAATACACAACCTGTTTGAACTTTATTTGCCGGTTAGCGATTATTGGATGATAACAGACAATTCCATGTCTCCGATGGAAGTGATAGCAAAAGGATTTAAAAACAAAAAAAAAGAGATATACAACCTCAAAATTTACAATCAACTTGAGCAGTATGAGTGAACAAGAAATTAGAGAATTCGAGGAGAATATAGTTAGAGGAGCGAATATCGCGTTTCAACGTCTTGTTTCTGAAAAGAAAAAAGAAAACGGGGAATTGGTGTTCTCTCGTAATGGGCATATTTTCCGTGTCAAAGCGGCTGATCTGGATAAGTTCAGCGTATAAGCTTCCACTCTCTGGGGGGCTATCGAAATAGAACACTGACCTATATAACTATTCTTTTTCCCATAAGGAGTAGGGATATTTTGACAACATGGCGTTGTAATATCTATAGTCTGTGGTGACCTCCTTACCTAACCAATCCGGTTTTTCAAAAGATTCGTTTGCAGAAGACAACTCAATCTCTGCGATGATTAATCCCCTGTTATCGCCATTGAACACATCGACTTCCCACGTATGTTTGCCGGCTGGGATGTAATGGCGGATTTTATCTATTAGACCTTCTTCACACAGTTTCAACATCTCTTCGGCGTCCGCGAGGGGGATGCTCCGTTCAAACTCATACCGGCTCCAACCGCTCTCGTCCGCCGCCCCTTTGATGGTGAGAAAGCCCTCGTCGCCGGAGATACGGATACGCACCGAACGTCCGGCGCCGGAACAGAGGTATCCCTGTACGATACGCCGGGAATACTGCACCTCTTTTGAAAAGTCCCCGGTCACAATGAATTTCCGTTCTATCTCGATAGCCATTCCTGTCGGGGGGGGGTTATCTGATCGTTACCATAGTCGCCCCGAAGCCGTATTCACGGAAGGAGGCATCCTGGTAATCATACGATTTGTATCTGGTCTTCAACTCTTTCTCAATCGCGCTGCGGAGCGTTCCATCGCCTTTTCCGTGGATAAATATGATTTTCTGTCCTTTCTGCCCGGCATACAGGGCAAGCGCTTCATGGAATTTCTCCAATTGATAGTTCAGCATATCCGCCGGGCTTAATCCGTTTGTATCATCCAGCAGTTGGTTGATGTGCAGGTCGATCTCGGGAATCGACGGGGCGGCCTTCTTTTTAACGGCCGGTTTGGATGGGGGCAGGTCGACATACGCTTTTTGCTGCATCGCTTCCTGTATGTCAATGGCCGAAACAAGCAGCTCCCTTTCCGGCACATCCGACCGGACGACAGGAAAGAGTAACGCCTCCTCTTCAAAGAAGTCATTTTCCATAAAACAGTGGGCTTTATAGAACTTGACCGTGTCGATCCGCAGCTCCACCGAGATGGCGTTTTTCAACGAATAGGGTTTGTCCTTTTTAAAGGCGATCAACTGGACGCACATCCGTTCCATGTTGTTCAGTTCTTCTTTCCCGAACTCCTCCATGAAGATTTTGGTATTCGGCTCGATCAGGCCGTTATAGCGGCTGAACCAACTGCTGTGCTGCCGGTTCATGTAATTGAAAAACAGGTAATAGTTGCTGTTGTTGATAAAATAGGCCTCATAGCCGCTTTGCAGCATCGCTTTAGGTTCGAGGGGCAAATAGGCGAGATAAAGATCCAACCGTTCGCCTTCGGGCGTCTCCACCACTTGCTCTTCTTTCACCTCCGGCGGGGGAACCGGTTTTTCTACCGTGCGTTCCTCTTTGGGTCTGGGGCGGTTACGCACCTGCGCCCCATTCGTTTCGATGACCACCAGTTCACGGATCAAAGCCGGCACTTCAAAGCCGTCTTCATCTTCTACCAATACCTGGTCTTTCCCCCTGAAACGGCATACAATGCCTCCTCCCACGCTATTGAGGAAACGTACCCTGTCGCCTATTTTAATGTCCATGTTTTCTTTCTGTTTTTATGTTGCCTTTTGGATAAGCAGGTAATCGAGTAATGTCATCGCGGTCATCGCCTCTACGATGGGTACAGCCCGGGGAAGCACGCACGGGTCGTGCCTGCCGCGCGCTTTGAAGAGCGTATCTTCACCCTCTACGGTGACCGTTTCCTGTGTCATTAGAATTGTGGCGACCGGTTTGAATGCGACGCGGAAATAGATATCCTGTCCGTTTGATATCCCTCCCTGAATCCCTCCGGAATGGTTGGTACGGGTCTGTATCTCCCCGTGATCGTTGAAGAACACATCGTTGTGTTCGGAGCCGCGATACAGGGTGGAGTTAAAACCATCGCCATACTCAAATCCCTTGACGGCATTGATCGTCAGCATAGCATGCCCCAGAGCGGCATGCAGTTTCCCGAAAACAGGCTCTCCCAGACCGGGCGGCACGCCTTGTGCGATACAGGTGATGACGCCTCCTATCGTATCTCCTTCCGACTGTACATCCCTGATCAGCTTTTCCATCTCGATGGCTTTGGCGGGATCAGGGCAACGGACGGCGTTCTTTTCCGCCATGCCCGGGTCATAGTCCTGATAGGTCCCTTCCAGCCCGACAGCGCCGACCTGGGAGGTATACGCCCAGATGGAAATGCCATACCCCCTGAGCGCCAGCTTGGCGATAGCGCCGGCCACACAACGCGCCACCGTTTCACGCGCCGACGAACGCCCGCCACCCCTCGGGTCGCGGAGGCCATATTTCATGTGATAGGTATAATCGGCATGTGAAGGGCGATAGAGCTGTTTGATCTCATCGTAATCTGCCGAATGGTGCTGTTCGTTGCGGACCATAAAGCCGATAGGCGTCCCTGTCGTTTGCCCTTCATAGATGCCGGACAGGAATTGAACCTCATCCTCTTCCCTGCGCGGGGTCGTGATCTTCGACTGGCCGGGTTTGCGGCGGTCTAACTCCTGCCGGATAAATGCCATATCCACGTCAATACCCGGCGGGCAACCGTCGATCACCCCCCCGATACCGGGGCCGTGCGATTCGCCGAAGGAGGTCAGCCGGAATATGTTTCCAAACGAGTTCATGACGGTCGACTAACAGCCGCAACCACAACAACCGCCCTCTTCACAGCTGCCGCTGTCGCACCCACATCCGCCGGACGATAATTCGGCTATCTCTTCGGCTGTCGGATCATGTACGTCGATCACGCTTCCGCTGAAATGCAAGGTCTCACCGGCCAGCGGGTGATTGAAATCCATCACGACGACATCTTCCTTTACCTCAAGGACAGAGCCGTTCAACTGGTTCCCGTTCGAATCCATCATGGGAACCATATGGCCTTCCATGATCATTTCCGAATCAAACTTACCATTGACTTCAAAGATATTTTTGGGCAACTCGATCACATGCTCTTCTTCATATTCGCCATATGCATCCGCAGGAGACAGGGTGAAGTTAAACTTTTCGCCTACTCCAAGCCCCTTTAACTTGTCTTCGAAAGCGGGAAGCATCATGCCTGTTCCAAAGATAAACTTCAATGGCGCTCCCAGCGTCGCTCTTTCCATTAATTCACGTTCGTCGTCTTCGCCCACGTTCAGGTCATATGTCACCGCAACGAACTTATTGGTTGTAATTTTCATATTCAATCAATTTTAATTATGCTTAATCCGACAAAGGTACGCATTATTTTCCATTGTTCCTCAATGCATTCGCAAGAGCTGTCTGCCCACATTTCTTAGAAGTACATACCCGGGCGTCATGTCGACCAAGAGAGCGTAGCGAACGCGTGGAGACATCTCACCGTATGCAAACGACCCTGCACGGACCTGTCATTTCTCCTCTCAGAGTTTTTTTTCGGGCAAATCGCTGTCACTTTTCTTGTAATCCATTGCTATTCAATAAATAAAGGGTGACAGCAGCAAAATAATCGCTGTCACCTAATTTTGTAAATCCTTGTGATTCAGTAAAAAAGAGGTGACAGCGATTTTT
>JAISQD010000123.1 GCA_031274415.1 Tannerellaceae bacterium
GGCGTTCGGACAGGACGCCGAAGCGGGTCATGTCGAAGTTCTGGAATCCCATGCGGAAAACTTCCGGCGAACGTTCCGACACGCGGAAATCGCCGGCGGCAGGGTCAACGAACGACACCTTGGATACGATGGCGTTCGTATCCGTGCCGTATGTCAGCGCCGTTTGGTACGAGAGGCTGTCGGTAAAGATGTTGCAGTCGATGAGCGTCCCCTGTATGTCCTGTCCTCCGACCGTTTCGTAGGGCAGCATGACGATGTTGCGCGTGAACACCGTTCCGTTCTCCCTGAACCATACGTGGCGGTAGAAGGTATTGTTGATGAGGATATTGTTTTCCACCACGCGGTAGAAGCCTTCCCTGAGCTTAAGCCCTCCGTTGAGGCAGAGGTTGTTGTAGATATGGTAGTTTGAGGAGCCGTCGTCGAGGTCGATGTCCCACCCCCGGTCGCAGCGGAAGCGGTTGTTGCGGATAACGACCGTTTCGAGGGCGTCTTTCAGCACCAATGCCCGGTAGCCGGTGGCGAGGAGGGAATCCATTGTCCCGACGTTCGGGTGCCAGTAGCGATCCCTGCCCCAGGAGTTGAAGGAGCCATGGTCGCCGGTTTCCCTGACGGTATTAAAGATGTCGTTAAACTCCAGCAGGTGCCCTCCCCAAGTGCCTTCGCTGATGTTGATACCGGCGCGCGGGGTGTCGTAAATGGTGTTATGGCTGATCGTGATGGCGCGGCACATGGAAAGCTCCACGCCGGTGATTTGCTTTTCGAACATCCCGATGCGGTGAATCAGGTTGTCGTATACGCGGCAATGGGCGGGATAGTTGTTGGTTTTCGGTCCGGGCTGCCGGTCCATCTCTTCGGGAGCGACGAACAGGTTGTATTCAAAGCTGGGCGAACGGACGGCGCCGGGGTCTCCGACGAAGCAAAAGGCGCTCGCCCCGATGCGGCTCAGGTGCGAACCGGAGACGTCACAGTCGCGGTTGTAATTGCTGAAGAAGACGGCGTTTCCTCCCAGATTGTAAAGGTTGGCCTCTTTCAGTGAGCATCCTTCGGCGCCTTCGAAGATAATGGCGCCGCCGCGGTAGATCATCCAGTCCGAGCGGAGCAGCGGTTCGTAAGCCTCCATGAAGGTGCGGCGTGTCTGGGTAAAGTCGATGCCCTGCAGGGTGACGTTGCGTACGGGGCGCTCTTCGCTACCGCGCAACTCGATCAGGTGTTTGAGCTGCGGCGATTCGAAAAGGGCTTCCCCGATATTTTCGCCGGCGAGGGGATAATAATATAAGGTAGATTCCTTTTCATCGTAGAACCATTCGCCGGGAGCGTCCAGCTCTTCAAAAATGTTTTCGACCATGCGATTTTGCTTGTGAATCCCGTATTGGCGATTGTTTTGCCATCCGCCCTCGAGGGAGAGGTTGCCCTTTTTGTCCTTCCCTGTGATGCGGTAGTGGAAGTCGCCCCAGTCGTGACTGTGCATGGCGTGGAGATAACCTCCGGCAGGGTTCTTCCATCGTTTCACCCGTTCGGGAGCGGTGGCCTCTTCGGCGGTTCCGTTGAAGCGGATCGCCTCGGGATCGTAGTTTGGGTAGCGCGCCTGATGGCGTATCTCGCCGTTTACGAGAAGCATATCCATAATGGGCGCACCGTCGACACGGGCTTTAAAGACACCGCCGCGGAAAGGCTGCCAGCTGAGGTCGAGCGCAACGCCGCCACTGACGACGGGACGTTCGCCGCCATATCCGGGATCGGCGCAAATGGTGAGCCGCCTATCCTCGTTACCGTCGGTGGCGGTCAACACGACAGGTTCGGTCAAGCGGTGGACGCCCTTGCCGAGGAAGATAAAGACGGAAGCCTCCGTCCCGCGACGGGCTTCCTCCAACGCCCTGGGAATGGTGCGGAAAGGCGTAGCAACGCTACCGTCGGCAGCATCGTCGCCGGCCGGCGAAACATACATGGTCTTCGGATTTGTTGCCGGATGATACGGATATTCCCTTGCACCGGAGACGCCGGCGCAAATCAGACACATAAAATTGAAAAACAAAAACAGTAAAAGCAAGCGTACATTCGGTTTCATGGTAATTTCTTTTCTCGGTACAAATATAATAAGTATTTTCTATTCACTTTTTGGACACCCTCGGGACGTTTTTCACGCCTGGCTATGGGTTTTTTACAATGTCTGTGAAGTTAGACCAGTTTTCTACCTTATATCCGCGAATATCCCGGACGGAGTTTCTGAACCACTCAATTTTAGATAATTCTATGATGACCCGGATCACGTTTGCCAGGTCATCACCATGGGTTAGATAGGTGCTGCCTTGTATCCATTCAAAACCGTTCTGCTTTAATACCCCTTTAATCTCAAAATAAGCGCGATTATAGGGTGTACCGTAGTTTGTCTCAAGGTCGGATATTGACATATCGAAACTTATAGCAAACATACGCGTTCGGTTTGGGATTTGAACAGGTATTCTTTGCCAAAGAATACGTTTCCGTCTTCCGTTTGTGCAGATACTACGATGCCTATAAAACTGTTGTTCTCGACTTCAATGACTGTGGCAGGCATCCACTCCTTTTGCATTGTCAAATCAGGAGAAATCAATACTTTATCGCCGACTTCCATCTTCATACTTCTTTTTTCCAACAAAGTTATATAATTTTTCCCGAATGGCAAGCGGCAGGGATGGCGCGGGTGCATTTGACCGGAGGGTCGATTTTCAATTCAACTTGTCGCGGTGGCTGAGCTTGTCGAAGCCTGATACGGGGGAAAATTTATTTACATACGGGAGAAAAAAAGTATGACCAAACGCCTACGGCGTAAAAAAATGATACTCTGTTGCCGCCTTGTTTAATGCCGTTGTATCCCACCGTCCCTTGTGGATGTAGAGCCGGTAACGAAGCGTCAACGTTTCGCCTTTGCCCAATGTGTAAGCTCTACGCAGGAGTATTGCCGGATTAAGGTAGATGAAATCCCTGTTCTCTATGACATACCAGTCGCCCGAACGCGGCGTGTCGGGATGCGTCAGTATCGCAATACCGTATTCCTGACCGTCAATAACGCCGTTTTGTTCGACACCCGCCGACTCGTAAATATCCATACAGCCGTTCTCCCGTTTGCGCATGTTTTCGAGGTTGGCCGCAACGGTTTTTACCTCTTTCAGCTCATTGGAAAACCGGACGGCAAGGCCGGCGTAACCACCCCAGACAACGCCGTCCTTTTCGCCAGGAATCGGCGTACGGTCAAGGGTTACCTCTTCTTCGGCGGTAAATCGCTGCGCCCAGTCCAGCATGTAGGAGCCGTCCGCAGCAGGAGCGGAAACAACGATTTCGCGGCGTTCACTCAACAGCGTCGCAGCCGCTGTTTCGGCACGCGGTCGATAACCGAGATGCATGACAATACGCGCACTGCCGTCGGGATGCAATTCGCGTTCGGGCGTTTCCCAAAACGTTTCACCCTGCGCAAGCCCCTTATCGTCCGTTTCCCAATAATTCACGCCGTTGATATATTTCCACGAAAACCAATGGGCAAGGTGCCAGGGATGGTCGGCGGGTTTGGGTAACGTGAGGGATGGGCCGCCCGCCACAGAGAGCGGGTCAAAATAGGGCTTGCCGGCGTCGGCGGGATCGGCATTGAACCGCCAGACGGTTTTGTCTCCCAACTTCAACGAAAATTGCTGCCTGGACGGCGCTTCCCAATGCATTTCATGTTGCGCAAGCAGTACGCTGCAATTCAATATCGCCGCCATCAGTAAGGCGATATGCGGAATCATCGTTTTCATACATGAAACGTTTATTCGGCGCCCAATTCTTTGAGGAAGCGGTAGCTTTCCAGTACGGCGGCTTCTCCGGCTATTTCGAGCGTGGTGTAACCGTCGAATCCGATGGCTTGCAGGGCGGCGTAAACGGCTTTTATGTTACAGACGCCTTTTCCCAGTGGGGTGACGGACATTCCGCAACCGAAGATATTGCCTCTTTGGGGGATGAACTCTGCCGATAGGTCTTTCCAGTGTACGTGCCCGATAAGATGGCCGAATTGCTTGATGTATTCCAGCGAATCGCCGCCGCCAAGCCATAGGTTGCCGGTGTCCAGGTTGACGCCCAGCGCGGCGGAATGACAGCGTTCGATCAGTTCGTTCATGGAATCAATGGAATCCGTGAGATGCCCGTGCGGTTCCAGCAGAATCTTTACGCCCAAGTCTTCCGCCAGGCGAAGAGGCTCGTGTAGTTTTTCCACCACCGAAAAGATGGCTTCCGCGTGAGTCAGCCCTTTCCCGAATGGCGTTTTCGGCTCTCCCTCTGCCGTAATGACATGCTTTACGCCTATTGCCGCCGCCAGCTTGACGGCTTTCATCAACTGGGACGTTCCGTAGCGGAAAGGCGCTGACGGATCCAGCAGGTTGGCATGGGCGCAAACGCTTGTCATGGTCA
>JAISQD010000130.1 GCA_031274415.1 Tannerellaceae bacterium
GATTTGCATAGCTTATTCTTTTTAGTACGGCAAATTTACGACATTTTTACTTTGGGGTAACAATTATCCATCGCCTTTATTTCTAATCAGTTAAACTTTATCACGTCAGGAGTTCTGAAGTTGGAAAACCTCCTTTTCCGCAGCAGGTAGTAATGGAAGAGTATGCTGCCCTGCATGATTTCGGGGATGGTATGCACCGTCGTCTTTGCGAGGTTCTCCCGCCGGGCGGCCTCATACTGCGGTTTCCCCAGGTAGAAAGCCCGGTGTGCCAGGTGTATGGCAATGGCGGATCGATAGTCTCCGGTAAGGAGGAATTTGAACGCCGCCAGATAATCCAGCCAGAAACGGACGCGCATCACGTGCTTCAGCCTCTTTTCCGGCAGGTTTTTGTATAGCGTAATCAGGTTGTTCCGGAAATTAAAAAGCGTTTTCATCGCGTCTTTTCCGGGCAATGTCGCTCCGCCCACATGGTAAACGACAGACTGGGGCACGCATAGCACGCGGTATCCCCGGCTTTTGAACCGCCAACAGAGGTCGATCTCCTCCTGGTGCATAAAGAATGTCGTATCAAACCCTCCGACCTCTTTAAACAGTTGCGTGCGGATAAAAAGACACGCCCCCGAAGCCCAGAAAATATCGACGGCCGTGTCATATTGGCCACGGTCTTCTTCGAGGGAGGAGAATATGCGTCCGCGGCAAAAGGGATAACCGTATTTGTCTATAGCCCCGCCTGCCGCGCCGGAATATTCAAAGAAATCGCGGTGGTGATAGAATATAAGTTTAGGTTGTACGCAGGCGATGGCGGGGTCGGCCTCCATAGCGGCAAGCGGGGCGTCGAGCCAACCGGGAGTCACTTCGACGTCGCTGTTCAGGAATACGGCATATTCGGCCTTTATCTCTTTCATCGCGCGGTTATATCCTCCCGCATATCCTAAATTCTCCTTAAGAACAAGCCTGCGGACGGAGGGGAATTTCTTTTTCAACATGGCTATCGAATCATCATCCGACCCATTATCGGCAACAATAATCTCCGCCCTTTCCGGAGGGGTATGCTCTACTACGGACGGGAGGAATTTCTCTAATAATTCCCGTCCGTTCCAATTCATGATAACGACAGCGACTGAACTCATGCTCTTTTAGTTTTAGTTTTTTATTGATTGCTTTTTGTGTTTCCACCGCTTATGTGTCCAAAGCCAATAGGCGGGGTTGCGTAATATGCATTGTTCCATCATGCGGGCGTACTGTTCGGTCAGCCAAAAATCGGGCGTCGACCGGGCATCTTTCGTGATGAGCTTTGCCTCAACGGTATAATAGCCGCGTTTGACTTTCTCCATATCCAGGAAGACGACAGGCAGGTTCAGCTTCCGCGCGATGCGTTCGGGGCCGGTCAGGATGGCGCTCTCCTGGTTCAGGAACGTCGTCCAGTAGTGCAGGTTGGCTTTACTGGGCGTTTGATCCGCCACGAAGACGATCACGGAGCGTATCTTCTCCCTGTTCAGCCGGACAATATCCCGTATGGTATCGTTCTTCTTGATGCCGTCGGAGCCGAAGCGGGTGCGCAAAAAGGAGAAAAGGCGGTCGAACGCTTTGTTCTTCAACGGGCGGTAAATCTGGTACAGCCGCGTCTGTGAGAAGAGCAGGCTGGAGGAGGTAAACCATTCCCAGTTCCCGTAATGCCCCATGCACATAACGACACAGGAGGCCTCCCCTGCGGCGGCCAGCTCCTCCAGCAGTTCGGGATTCTTCAGCTTCGCGCGGCGGAGGATCTCCTCTTCGGAGATATGGGCGAGCTTGATCGTTTCGACGATATAATCGGTAAAGTGATGATAGAACGCCCGTTCCAGCCGCCTCAGCTCCGCCTCCCCCTTTTCGGGGAAAGAGGCTTTCATATTCCGGCGCACAACGCCGAGCCTGTACCTCATCACCCTGTAAACCAACAGGTACAGCATGTCCGACAGGATATACAATATACTCAAAGGGAGCAAGGCGTGCGCCTTTACCCACACATAGAGGATGCCGTATAATAGCTTATTCCACATCGTCGTATCCGGTTAAGCGGGCGGTTAAAGCTGTCCGGTCCTCATTCCATCCGGCGAGAACGACTTTCCTGACCTCATTGGTTAATGCCGTATCATAAGGCGTTTCCACCTTAATATAGTTCTCCGTAAACCCATACATATTATCCCCCTTTCGGGCATGTTCAAACAACACCTGTGCCGGCTGCCCGATGTGCCGTTCATAAAAGTGGCGCCATTTGCCGTCGGAAATATCCAGCAACTGCTGGCTGCGCGCCTGTTTCGTCTTCGCATCCACCGTATGGGCGATCTTTAGCGCCTGCGTACCGGGGCGTTCGGAATAGGTAAAGACATGCAGCTGGGAGATGTCCAGATCTTCGATAAAGCGGCGGGCTTCATCGAACAGTTCGCCGGTCTCCCCGCGCGTCCCGACGATAACGTCTACCCCGATAAAGGCCTGTGGCATGGCCGCTTTGATTCGCTCTATCTTGTGCCGGAACAGCGCCGTATCATACTTCCGGCGCATCAGTTTCAGTATCGTGTCGCTTCCGCTTTGCAGCGGGATATGGAAATGGGGGGCGAAGCGTTTGCTGGCCGCCACAAACCCGATCGCCTCATCGGTCAGCAGGTTAGGCTCGATCGAAGAGATCCGGTAACGGGCGATCCCCTCTACCTCGTCCAACGCACGGATCAGGTCAAGGAACGTCTCGCCGGTGCTTTTGCCGAAGTCGCCGATATTGACGCCCGTCAGCACAATCTCTTTCCCTCCCTCTCCGGCGACCTCCCCAGCCTGCGCCACCATGCTGGCGATAGAGCCGTTGCGGCTGCGTCCGCGAGCAAAGGGGATCGTACAATAGGAACAAAGGTAGTCGCACCCGTCCTGTACTTTCAGGAAATGGCGTGTCCTGTCGCCGGACGAACAGGAGGGGGAAAACGTCCGTATATCTTTCGTCCGGGAAGCGACGATAGCGGCCTTGTCCGCCTGCTTGTCCAGGTGATGGAGGTAGTGGAGGATATCCATCTTCTGTTCTGCGCCGAGCACGAGGTCTACCCCCTCGATACGGGCGGCCTCTTCGGGTTTCAGTTGGGCGTAACACCCCGTCACCACCACGAAAGCGTCCGGGTGCTGCTTCTCGATACGGCGTATCGCCTGCCGGCATTTCTTATCAGCCAGTTCGGTAACGGAACAGGTATTGATGATACAGATATCGGCTTTTTCCCCATTCCGAACTTTGCGTATCCCCTGTTCGGCCAGTGTTTTGCCTATGGCGGAGGTCTCTGCAAAGTTCAGCTTGCACCCCAACGTATAATAGGCCGCAACTTTATTCTCAAAAATGGCTTTGTCGATCATCCGCATGTATTGATTACAGGCACAAAGTTACATAAATAAATGATGTGGTGAATGAAGAGCCGGGTTTTTTGGTTATCTTTGGGCTGCACAACTTGAATAGGCGTATGAAAAAGATCAGTTTAGCCCTTGTGGTATGGATGGGTGTTGCATTTTCCTCTTTCGGACAGGATTTTTATAGTCGGGGAGAGCGGGATTATTGGTTGCAAAAGGCGCAGGAATATCTGCCTGAGCTGACGCAGCGGGTGGTGACGCCCAAAGGGGTTGTCGATATGGTGGGAGACACCGCCTGTTTCCAGGGGTGGAAGGCGGCGCCTTCTTCTTCCATAGAGGCCTTTTACGAAAGGTCGTTGAAATCCCAATCCGGCGTTGTCCTTGATTTTGGCGAACATCTGACCGGATACTTTACCTTTGTCGTCTCTCCAATGAACAGTACTCCTGATGCACCGGCAAGGCTGAAGTTTACATTCGGGGAGGTACCCTCCGAATTAGTGACGCCGTTTGATCCCTACCGGGGCGGCTTGAGCCGTGCCTGGTTGCAGGATGAGACGGTGACGGTGATGACGGTTCCCGATACGGTGACGATACCCCGCCGCCTGGCTTTCCGGTATGTCAAAGTGGAGCTGCTTCACGCGCCGGGTTATGAATTTACCATCTCCCATGCTTCCTGCAAAGCCGTGACGTCGGTGTCGGCCGGGCCGGAGCCGTTGCCGCCGTCCGTCCCCCAATTGATCCGGGATATCGACCGTATCGGGTTGCATACGCTGAAAGAGTGTATGCAAACCGTATATGAAGACGGGCCGAAGCGCGACCAGCGGCTCTGGATCGGCGACCTGTACCTGGAGGCGTTGGCCAATATGTATTCGTTTAAACAGCATGGCCTGACGAAGCGTTGCCTTTATCTGCTGGCCGCCTTAGCGGATGAAAGCGGTATTCTGAATGCAGCGGTTTTCGAGCGGCCTCACCCTCATCCACAGGCAAAGCAAATACTCTATGATTACGCCCTGTTGTATAATGTCGCCCTGAAAAACTACCTGGAGGCGACGGGAGACCGGCAAACGGCGGAAGATCTGTGGAAAGTAGCCAAAAGGCAATTGGAGATAGCGGCGCCCTACGTGCGGGACAATGGGCTGTTGGACTTTGAAAAAGCAAACAGGGAATACTGGATATTTTTCGACTGGCGCGACGGGCTGCATCGCGAAGTCGCTTTCCAGGGCGTCACGATGTATGCCTTTCAGCAGACGTTGGAATTGGCGGAGATGCTGGGCGTGGAAAAGGAGGTCGCCCATTTGCCCCGACAAATAAAACGGATGACCGCCGCCGCCCGCAACTACCTGTACGATAAAAAGACGGGGCTGTTTACAGGTACCCTGAACAGACAGGTGTCGTATACGTCGCAGGTATGGATGATTCTCAGCGGCGTGGCCACAAAAGCGGAAGCGCAACGCGCCATACGGGCGTTGCAGACGGCAAAAGAGGTGGTACGCCCGGGCACGCCATACGCCTACCATTATTATATACAGTCGCTGGTTGACTGCGGCATGGAGGCGGAAGCGAAGGAGGCGCTGACCGGCTACTGGGGAGGCATGGTACGCAAGGGCGCCGACACATTCTGGGAAGCATACGACCCCGAGAACGACACGCTCTCCCCCTACGGATTCTTCCCGATAAACAGCTATTGCCATGCCTGGAGCTGTACGCCGGTGTACTTCATCCGCAAATATCCCGGGATCTTTCAATAAAGATATCCGCTCGTTTTAGTTGTATATCTGACGCATTGTCGCTATGTTTGCACAAAATTTATATGTTTGTGCTATGATTGGGGAGAACTTTATAAAACTCTATGAAGATAGTTTTAAGGCGAACTGGGATTTGCCGGCGGTAACGGATTACAGCAAAAGTACACATTTTACCTTTGGGGAGGTGGCTCAAGAGATCGCCCGGATACACGTGATATTCCATACCTGCCAGGTGCGGCACGGGGATAAGATCGCTTTAGTCGGGAAGGACTGCTCCCGCTGGTGTATCGCCTATCTGGCGGTGGTGACGTACGGGGCGATTGTCGTCCCCATTTTACAGGATTTCAATCCGAACGATATCCATCATATCATCAACCATTCCGGCTCTACCTTCCTCTTCGTCAGCGACCGCATCTGGGATTCGCTGGAAGAAGAGAAGATCGGGGATATCCGCGGCGTCTTTTCCCTGTCCGACTTCCGCTGCCTGCACCAGCGCGACGGGGAGAGTATCCAGCGGTTGGTGAAGGAGCTGGACAACAAGATGGCGGAGAAATACCCCGGAGGCTTCACGAAAGAGGATATCAAGTATGCCGACATAGACAACGGGGAGGTCGTCCTGCTGAATTATACCTCCGGGACGACCGGATTCAGCAAAGGCGTCATGCTGACGGGGAATAACCTGGCGGGAAATGTCACGTATGCCCGGACGCTCGACGTCATCTTCCGCGGGGAAAAGATGGTCTGTTTCCTGCCCCTTGCCCATGCCTACAGTTGTGCGTTCAACTTCTTGGTACCGATGGCTTTTGGTGCGCACGTCTATTTTCTGGGGAAGGCGCCTTCTCCCAAAATCCTGCTGAAAGCGTTTGAAGAGATAAAGCCACACCTCATCATTACGGTTCCCCTGATACTGGAAAAGATCTATAAGAAGATGATCCTTCCACAGCTGAGTAAGCGGACGATGAAGCTGGCGCTGAATATCCCGCTGCTCGATTCGCGGATCTATGCCCAAATACGCAAGCACCTGGTGGATGCGATGGGAGGGCGCTTCCGTGAAGTTATCGTAGGTGGCGCGGCCATGAATCAGGAGGTGACGGATTTCCTCTATAAGATCAAATTTCCTTTTACGATCGGATACGGGATGACCGAATGTGCGCCACTCATCAGTTACGACAGCAACAGGGAATTCATTCCCGGCTCGTGCGGACAGATACTGAAGGGCATTATGGATGTGCGGATCGATTCGGACGATCCGTATACCACCGTCGGCGAGATACAGGTGCGCGGCGAGAATGTGATGAAAGGATATTACAAGAATCAGGAAGCGACAGACCGTGCCTTTACCGCCGACGGCTGGCTGCATACCGGCGATCTGGGCACGATCGACCGGCAAAAACGCCTGTATATCCGGGGGAGGAGTAAAACCATGATTCTCGGATCGAGCGGACAGAATATCTATCCCGAAGAGATCGAATCGAAACTGAACAACCTGCCTTTCATTATGGAAAGCTTAGTGATTGAAAAGAATGACAAGCTGATCGGACTGATCTACCCCGACTACGACGCGATGGACAGCACAGGTATCTCCCACGAAGACCTACTCGTCATCATGGAACAAAACCGCAAAGAGCTGAACAAACTCCTGGCGCAGTACGAATACCTGTCCGAGCTGCAACTATATCCTACCGAATTTGAGAAAACGCCGAAGAAAAGCATCAAGCGGTACCTGTACAGTAATTACTGATGGCAAAACGGGGAAAACAGACAGGCCTCTGCACCCACTACCGGCTAAAATCTCATTTTCCGCCCTCTCGATTTTAAACACGAAGTTATATAATCCATTATTTTCCTGCAGGAAAAATCTTCCCCAGAAAAAAAACAGAAAATTTCCTACAGGAAAAATCTTCCCCAGAAAAAAACAGGCTCTATAACGTTTTGTGTGGGTATAGGAAAATCCCCGTCAGTGACAGCCGATGGTATCCGTCAGTGACAGCCGATGGTATCCGTCATTGCGAAGGCGAAGCCTGAAGCAATCCAGACCCCAAAGCAATCCCCCGGATTGCTTATTCCTTCGCAAGGACGGGTTAATCCATTAATCCCGAAAACCAAAGATGTTTTTGCAACGGGCGAAGCAATCCCCCGGATTGCTTTGGGGTCTGGATGGCGCCAGGCTTCGCCTACCAATGACGGGCGGCTAAGGAACGTGAAATAAATAACATATAATGATTGAATTTAAAATGATTAAATGGTGCAAGGCTTACATCCCGTCAGGGATGTATCGCTCGGTAGAAATGTATCGCT
>JAISQD010000139.1 GCA_031274415.1 Tannerellaceae bacterium
TGCGTGATTACCTATCTTTTTGTCAGTTTGGAATTGGATGGGATTTTGGTGCAATTTTTATTTCATTATCAGGTCATTCTTTTTTATATTAATGTTTAGAAACATTTTGTTAAGGCTTCTTTACAAAAAATCTGCGACTTTCCGGAAAAACATCTGGATGTTTTCCGGGAAAC
This sequence comes from Tannerellaceae bacterium, assembly GCA_031274415.1. Lineage (GTDB taxonomy): Bacteria > Bacteroidota > Bacteroidia > Bacteroidales > Tannerellaceae > DFXE01. Next base: position 174 of record JAISQD010000139.1, read on the forward strand.
TCTTAGATGTTTTTAAAAAACTCTTAGATGTTTCCGGGGAAACTCTTAGATGTTTTCCAACTATTCTCTCGATATCATTGTCATTTCAGCCAAAAAGCTCGCTACTTCGGTCAAAATTGGAGAAAATGCGCAAAAAACGCATTTCCGGAAAAGGGCGTTTTCTTTACATAATGTCGGAAAAGGCGCTGTTTTCGTGTCATTTTGTATTTTCATTAAAGAGCAATTTCCGATTCATTTTGTACTTTCAAAAGTACACCGCTTGGTTTAAAAGGGAAGTTTATCGGCCAGGGGATTTGTATATCGGAAGAATTTCACGTAAGTTTGTGGATTCAGAGAAGAGATTGATGAATCAGAAATACCCGTCAGTTCTGTTAGAGAACGCGATAAATGAGTTCGCTTCGCTTCCCGGCATAGGGAGGAAGACGGCTCTTCGGTTAGCCCTTTATATGCTTCGGCGCGATGTGGCTTTTACAGAGGGTTTTGCATCGGCTTTGGTCGCTTTACGAAAGGATGTGAAATATTGCAGCGTCTGTCACAATATATGCGATGACGAGCCATGCGCTATTTGTGCCGATCCTTACCGGGACCATTCGCTTGTTTGCGTAGTGGAAAATATCAAAGATGTGATGGCGATAGAGAATACCGGGCAGTTTCGCGGGATATACCATGTATTGGGCGGTATTATCTCTCCGATGGATGGGATTGGTCCCGGCGATCTGGAAATAGAGAGTCTGGTACGGCGGGTGGCCAATGAAGAGGTGAAAGAGGTCGTCCTGGCTTTAAGTGCAACCATGGAAGGCGATACGACCAATTTTTTTATTTACCGCAAACTCTCTCCCTATACCGTACAGGTCTCCGTGATTGCCCGCGGCGTATCTATCGGCGATGAGATCGAGTATGCCGACGAGATCACGTTAGGCCGCTCCATCAGGAATCGTACCAGTTTTGACGATTCGATAAAGATTTGACTAGTAAGTATACATGAAACGAACAGGGATATGTACGACGAAATAAAGATATCGGTTATTATCGTAAACTATAATGTAAAATACTTTCTTGAACAATGCCTGCTCTCTGTCCGTGCGGCGGCTAACGGGATGGATGTGGAGGTGTTTGTGGTGGATAACCAGTCCACCGACGGTTCGGTCGCCTATCTTCGTCCGGCATTTCCCGAAGTCACTTTTATTGAAAACAGGGATAATGTGGGTTTTGCAACGGCAAACAACCACGCGATCGCCCGATGCAAGGGAGAGTATGTGTTGTTGCTGAATCCCGATACGGTGATCGGCGAAGAGAGCCTCCGGACGTTATCCTTCTTTATGGATGAGCATCCCGAAGCGGGCGGAGTAGGCGTCAAGATGATAGACGGGCACGGCGTTTTTCTTCCCGAGAGCAAACGTAGCTTTCCTTCTCCGTGGGTCTCTTTTTGCAAGCTGTTCGGCCTGTCCGGTCTTTTCCCCAAATCAAAGATATTCGACCGTTACCGCCTCTCCTATTTAAGTCCCAACAAAGAACATCCGGTCGATGTGCTGGCCGGCGCTTTTATGCTGTTGCGTCACGAGGCGCTGGATCGTGTGGGATTGCTGGATGAAGCGTTTTTTATGTACGGCGAGGATATTGATTTGTCCTATCGTTTGGTATTGGCCGGTTATCAGAACTATTATGTACCCGAACGGATGTTGCATTATAAGGGAGAAAGTACCCGTCATGGAGAGATCAACTATGTAAAGACCTTTTACGGAGCCATGCATATCTTTTACAAGAAGTACTATGCACACTCGGGTTGGCTGATCTCTCTCCTGATCAACATAGCCATCGGATTCAGGGCGTCAATAGCCGGACTGTCCCGCCTGTTGGGATTCAGCCGGCGGAAAAAGAGGGCGATAAAACGGCGGCGTTTGCTTATCCTTTGTAAGGAAGGGACTTTTGAGAAAGCAAAGGCGGCATGTGTCGAACAGATGCCGGAGCTGGAGCATGTCAACCTTTGGGATTTGAACGAAGAGCGTGTGATGGAGGCTATTTGCCGCCGTAACCAGATGAAAGGCTTTACCGATATAGCGTTCTGTTATCCTGAAATCCGTTTTGAACAAATGCTGCTGTTTATGGACACAATGGTCAACAAAACAACGACTTATCATATATACAACAAGGTAAATGAACAAGTGGTCTCTTCCGCTAAACAGGTATGATGTTACTACAAAATGAATCAATCCGCCTCCGCGCTTTGGAACCCGAAGACCTGGAGCTGCTCTACAAATGGGAGAATGATCCTTCCATCTGGAGTTTGGGAAATACACTGTCTCCCTATTCCCGTTATGTATTGAAAGACTATATTTCCCGGTCTCACCTGACTATTTATGAGCTGAAGCAGTTGCGCCTGATGATTGAACTCCGGGAGTCGGGCGAAGCGATTGGTATCGTCGACTTATACGATTTCGATCCGCATAACCGGAAAGCGGGCGTCGGCATTATCCTCGACCCTGCCTACCGGGGAAACGGGACAGCTACCGGCGCATTGAACCTATTGATCGACTACGCCTTCTCTTTCCTGAAGCTGCGTCAGCTATACGCCTATACACCGGTGAAAAACGAACCCAGCCGGTCTCTTTTCACCCGTAGCCATTTCACCCTTTCCGGCGTATTGTCCGACTGGATACTAACAGAAGACGGATTTACAGACGTATTGGTCATGCAACGGATTTCGGAGTGAAAAATTCCGTTTTTAAATGTCCAAGTTTATGATTTTGGTGATAATTGGGTGCACGAGATCACGTTGGAAGATTGCGGTAGCAGATATGGATATGAAGAGATGAAAGCGGTTTTTGCGACAATGCCGGAAAGCGAAGAGGCAGATGAATATCGCGAGTGGCTCGGTTTGGACGAAGGAGAGGTGTGGGATGCCAACTACTTTGATATTGAGACGATAAACAGGGGTTTAAAACGGATCTAAAATCGCATGATGGCGGTATAGAGCCATTCTTTTCGCAAAAATTAACAGTCCACAAAGGGGAAGGACTTTATAGCCCTTCTCCTTGTGCAGCTTTACACCGAAAAGAACTTCTAATGGGATTATTTCAACAGTTTCATTCCAAATCCCGGAGTAGAAGGCGGAATAAGCCGCCCCCTGTCCAGTTTATAGAGACTTAAATCAATTTCATCCGAAAAACATGTGACGCCTTCAATGGTTGGTGTATTTCCGTAAGCTCCGGCATAATGGGATATATAAAATGATTTGATCGTATCTCCCCATGCATGAGGAGAGGCCATCATCCCTATCGCTTTCAGTTGCGGAGCTAATTTTCGCCAACGGGTAAATCCATATCCTGAAATATCATCCAGATAGATATCCAAGAGTTTCTCTTTTCCCAGTTCTAATGCCAGCTTCAGATCAGGGTTCGCTTCTCCGTCAGCCAAAAAAGTGTTACGTCTTCCATGATTGATCAGCCATTCTTTCAATTGTGCATAATCATTCCGTGTTTCCCTGAAAGGCTCTTCTATCCAATACAATGGAATATTTTCAATACCTTGCAGATACGAAATAAAATAGTCAATGGTGAATGCATCATTTCCGTCAACCAAAATATCACAGTCCGGAAAGTGTTCATAAATCATTTTCGTAACGGCAATATCAGCTTTCAATCCCTCTTCTTTTGACATCCATTTTCCGCCTCTTCCAATTTTCACTTTTAACTGACGATATCCGTAATCATAGTCATATTGACAATTCTCCAGCACTTTTCCCCATCCGGCAGGATTGCTTTCCGGTTCCATCTCATCAAAATAGATCATTCCTGAATAACAACGGGTTACTATCGGTTTTTTATGACCGCTGATTAATTCATAAACAGGTTTGTTTAGAATTATCCCTCCCAGATCGTGAAAACAAAAATCAAAAGGATCGTGCTGTTCATTCAATGTCCCACCGGATGGCGAAAAGAGTTCCGCCACACTTTTCCCTTTGATGGATGCAAAAATTTCTTCGGCCTTTTTTCGGCTACTTCTCAGTACACCAAGCCCTTCGGCTCCTTTATCTGTTGTCAGTGTGGATAATTCGGAGCATACCCACCCACTAAATCGGTTTGAAATCCAGGTTTTTTTAAGCGTAAAAAGCCTGACATTTCGGCAGAAAACCACCCATAAATGGGAGAAAAGGATAGGGTTTTGGGCGAAACGCCAAAGGCGTTGGTTGGGATTTCGGACTATACCCGCCCACCTGCCTTCAGCCAGGGCGAAAACGCCCGTATTTCGGACTATACCCGCCCACTTTTATACATCTAAATAGTTGATATAAAAGAGGATGCCGCAAGAGCATTTCGCCGGGAAGTCCATGCAGAAATTCGGACTATACCCGCCCACTTCCGAGGAGCAGGGGAAGGTTGGAAAACATCCGTATTTCGGAGCATACCCGCCCACCTGTGTGACCTTTTTTGATTATCTTCT
>JAISQD010000163.1 GCA_031274415.1 Tannerellaceae bacterium
CATTACAATGAGGCAATGAGGTTGGTTTTATGCTGGCGCTCATCAGCTACTGAGGTTGTTTTGTTGGGGAATTAGGTGAAAATGAGGTTTTTGTCGGCACCTCTGGATTGCTTCACTACATTACCAATGACGAGAATAGTGAACAGTGAACGAATGGCGACTCTCCGTCCCATTGTTCACTGTTCTTCATTTTGTCACGTCGCCTTCTTGCTCTACCTTGCCCAGCCCTTGCGAGTGGAGGTGTCTCCACTTGCTGCGCTCGGTCGACATAACGACGAATACAATCGCCTGAAAATCAATAAGTACTCGTCATTGCGAGCGAAGTGAAGCAATCCAGAGGTGCCGACAAAAACCTCATTTTCACCTAATTCCCCAACAAAACAACCTCAGTAGCCTCCCATTGCATCCCATTTTTCCAACCTCATTTCCCTCATTTTTTCATGGAAACATGATGTGTCATTACAATGAGGCAATGAGGTTGGTTTTATGCTGGCGCTCATCAGCTACTGAGGTTGTTTTGTTGGGGAATTAGGTGAAAATGAGGTTTTTGTCGGCACCTCTGGATTGCTTCACTGCGCTCGCAATGACGCTTCTCCCGCACTGTTCACTATTCACTATTCACTATTCGTTAGAAATAGCGGATGTATCCGATGGAGTAGGTATCATAGAGATAATCCTTTATCCCATGATTGTAGCGGAGTGAAATGCAGTTGTTCCGGTACGTATACTGTAAGTTGTTTCGCCAAAGGAGGGGACGGTCGCCGTTGTTTTCATACCCGTAAAATCCCGACAGGTTGGTCGAGAGGGTCATGTTGCGATAAACGCCCGTAAGCCCCGCTCCATACGAAATGGCGTCGTTCTGGCGGTGTACCACGTCGTTTGTCATCCAGCAATAGAAACCCGCCATCGCCTGAAGGCGCAACGAGGCGTCGCCCGCGCTGTTTTTCAACAAGTCCCTGCCGGCCGTTACATCCAGCCAATAGGCGGCTGCATCCGTGAAACGGGCGTCGCACAAACGTCCACCACTGGCCGTTTTGAGATTTAGGCTGATCATGGCGTCTACCCATTTCTCGCTTTTTACTACCTGAAAAAAAGCGCAGATAACCACATCCCCGTTATAGGAAATAGGGCTTTCGGTATCGACCGCGTTACGCTCGTCGCGTGTTTCCGGCGTCATTTTGTAGTCTTCAACAATCAGGCAGTTGATCTCTAAGCCGGCGCGTCCTTTTACAAAAGGAATTAACGCACGGGCAAACAGGTCTTTTGTTTTATCGCCGGTATAGGAATGGTACTGGCCGCGCAATTCTACTTCGAACCGGGTGGCTGATTTGCCTGTCCGAAGTTCGGGAATGGGAAAAGCGCTCGGGCCGAAATAGCGGGGAGAGTAGATCAGCAATGCCATTTTATCACGCCAATCTTCGGCTTTAGCAGTCCATATAGACAGTGAAAACAGAGAAAAAAACAGGATAGGAAAATATCTCATCAGGCTTATTCTTCATTTATTTCTTATGCAAATGTATAAAATTCATTCTGAATTAGTACATTTGCCGAGATGAATATTAATCAATGGAGCATAATATGAAATACTTATTTAAAGGAAAATGGTTATTCCTGTTGGCCGGCCTGATGCTGGCATGTACCGTGTCGGCACGTAAACCGATTAAAACATTGCTTATTACCGGACAAAACAACCACAATTGGCAGGTGAGTCACCTTGTTTTGAAAGGGATACTTGAAAATTCCGGCCTGTTTAAAGTCGACTTTGCCATCTCGCCCAAGGAGGGGGAAGATATGTCCGGCTTTATCGTTGATTTTGAACCGTATCAGCTGGTTGTATTGGACTATAATGGCGATGCCTGGCCGGATGAAACAAACAAACGTTTTGTGAAGTACGCCGAAAAGGGTGGAGGGATTATCGTGTATCATGCAGCGGATAATGCTTTCCCAGCCTGGCGTGAGTATAACCGTATCTGCGGATTGGGCGGATGGGGAGGCCGTGATGAAAATTCAGGGCCGTATGTGTACTGGGTAGATGGAGCATTGACGAAAGATTCTTCTCCGGGATCGGGCGGATCTCACGGGCGTCAGCACGAATATATGATGAATTGCCGGAATAGCGAACACCCTGTAACAAACGGATTACCCAACACATGGGCGCATGTACAGGACGAATTGTATGACCGTATGCGCGGCCCGGGTAATATTGCGGATGTGCTGTATACGGCCTATTCCGATAAAGAAACCGGAGGGTCGGGGCGTGAAGAACCGCTGATTTTTACTGTCGAATATGGGAAAGCCCGTATTTTCCATACGATGCTGGGCCATTGCGGGCCTACGGCGGAGAATAATCCGGCTATGCAATGCGCCGGTTTCCAGATCACCCTGTTACGTGGTGCCGAATGGGCTGCAACCGGCAAAGTAAAACAAAAGGTGCCGAAAGACTTTCCCTCTTCTTCGTTTATCACATACCGGTACGATTATAAAGAGGCGAAATAAGAAATTACGGATGTATTCGGAATATGCTGTACAGCATACTTAACGTATTTTTACTTATAAGTATAGCGGGTTTTGCTGTTTGAATGATATATTTGATTCAAATCTGAAAAGCCTTTTCAAATATGGAAAGCGAAGTTCCGAATATGGAAAAATTGGAAGATAATTACAAGGTACCTAATTTAGAAAAGGGGATTGCCGTACTGGAATATCTGTCACATCAGCCTTTGGGTGAAACATTGCAAGATATTAAAGCGGCATTGGATATATCTCAGACAACCGCTTACCGGATTTTGAATACGTTGGTTCGTTTGGATTATTTGTTGTATAATGAAGACTCTAAACGGTATAAGTTATCGCGCAAACTGCTGACTCTTGGCTTTCGTTCGTTGAATGAACACAATTTGCTGGAGACCGTATTACCCCGTTTAAGGGAATTGCGCGACCGGGTGAAAGAGACGGTTTGTTTCGGCGTTTTGGGGAGTAAAAAAGGTATTTTCATCGAACAGGCGCAAGGGCATCATACCTTTCGCTTTGTGCTTTCTCCGGGCAAGCCTTTTGATTTGCATTGCTCGGCGCCGGGGAAAGCGATCATGGCCTATTTGCCGAATACCATACGCGACCGTTATTTGTCGTATATGGAATTTACGCGGTTTAATGCCCGTACGATTACCACGCGTGAAGCCTATTTGGAAGAACTTGAAAAGGTGCGGAAATATGGCTATGCCATGGATAACGAAGAGGAGTTGAATGGAGTGGTTTGTATAGGGGCGCCTATTTTCAATTATACGGGGTATCCGTGTGGTTCTATTTGGATTTCAGGCCCGAAAGACCGGTTAACGGATGAAGTTAAAAAAACGGTCATCAAATTGTTGAAAGAGACGACGGGGGCTATCTCAATGGAATTAGGATATGGTAAACATACGAAAAATAATTACATGAATGAATAAATACATATTTAAAAACTCATGGATGACGATTGTTCTCTGCTGCTGTCTTTCAGGGGCTTCAGCTGATAATCCGCCATTCTTCACTACGGATATAGCGCGGAATGGAAAGGGGGAAATAGTGCTCGCACAAAAAGGAATGAAGCGGGTGGATCTGTTTTCTTCCGATGGATTAAAGCTGATCCGTTCCTACCCTATGGACGAAACGCCTACCGGTATACTGATAGATACGGACAAAGCATATGTCACGACTTTTGAAAAAACCGGAAAATTACACATCCTGACGCTTGAATCGGGAAAGATTGAAGCGACGATCCCCACAGGATCAGGGACTTGTTATCCGCTGTTCGGGCCGGACAGGAAACACGTTTATGTGTGTAACCAATTCTCCAATACGGTGGCTGAAATTGATTTGGCCAAACGGGAGGTGGTACGTACGGTAAAAGTCCTGCGCGAACCCAAATCCGCCGTTTTCAGCAAAGACGGGAGGTATCTTTTCGTGACGAACTATTTGCCGGCGCAACGGGCTGATGTGGATATTGTGGCCTCCTGTGTATCCGTTATCGACATGAACGGTTTTACAAAGGTAAAGGATATCCAATTGGCCAATGGCAGCAATGCCTTGCGCGGGATTTGCATATCTCCCGACGGGAAATATATCTATGTGTCACATAATCTGGGGCGTTTTACCGTTCCTACCTCCCAGTTGCAACAAGGGTGGATGAATACGAGCGCTTTCAGTATCATTGATGCCGGGAAGCAGGCCTTTTTGGGCGCTGTTTTGGTGGACGAACCGGAAAGGGGCGCCGCCGGCATATGGAGTATTGCGTGTGATGACGAGCAGCTGTTTATTACCCATTCCGGCACACACGAAGTCAGCATTATTGATCATCAGGCCATGCGGAATAAGTTTGAAGCCTACCCCAACAAAGCGGCATTGGATTATGACCTTCAGTTCCTCTATGGCCTTCGCAAACGCGTTCCTCTGGAGGGAAACGGGCCGCGTACCCTGCTTTTTGCCGGTGACAAACTGTTTATCCCTACCTATTTTGCCGATGTGCTGAATATTGTCGACATACATAGCCATGAGGTAAAGACCGTTGACATAAATCCCGGCCGTACGGAAAGCCGCGAACACAGGGGAGAGAAGTATTTCAATGATGCGACCAACTGTTTTCAGGGTTGGCAAAGTTGCAATGGCTGTCATCCGGGGGATGCCCGCATGGACGCGATGAACTGGGACTTGATGAATGACGGCGTAGGCAATTCAAAAAACTGTAAAAGCTTGCTTTATAGCCATGTCACCCCTCCCAGTATGATTTCAGGCATTCGCGCATCGGCGGAAATAGCCGTGCATAAAGGATTCACCCATATTCAGTTTTATGATATCGACGAGGAGCGCTCCTCCTGTGTAGACGACTACCTGAAGGCGTTACGCCCCGTTCCCAGCCCCTATTTAGTGAATGGCGAACTGTCGGAAAAAGCGAAAGAAGGGCGTAAAGTTTTTGAGAAGTTAAAATGCGGCGAATGCCACAGCGGACCCTATTATACGGATATGAAGATGCATCGCATCGGGGAAGATATTGAATTTGAAAAAGGATGGGATACGCCCGCTTTGGTTGAAGTCTGGCGTACGGCTCCCTATTTGTTTGATGGGCGTGCCGCTACTATGGAAGAGGTATTTGAGATACATAAACATGGCGTGGAGAAGAAGATATCGAAAAAAGACATTGAGGCCTTGTCTGAATATGTCAACTCTTTATAAATTAGAAATAAAATAAATGAATTATTGCGAGAAAATAAAATATCGGATATTTAGGACAGAGAAAGATGCTTTTCCGGTGATGATAGACCGTCTGTTGGCGCAAGTGCCTAAAGATGAATCTGTTTTAAGACTTGCTTTTTTTGGGACGCCGGCAACGAATGAAGAATACCTGCTTCGCCGGCGTATCTTATGGGATAAAGCCGGCGCCTATTATGGCGAGCAGGAGCCGACGTTGAGCTATGTCTCACAACCTCCCTTAAATGCTTCGCTTATCCTGGAAGTACACAGTTATACTCCCGGTGCGGACGACAGGGTTCATTACAAACGGCTGGACGGTTACCCGTATGTCGTGCTGGAGAACGGTAGCGGGCGTTTTCTCTTTGCCGGCGGATTCCAAAACGACCTGCTCCGCCATACGGTCAAACAACAGTCGGTAGAGGTCTTTCACTTGATAGAAAAACTCCTGATATTGGAGAAATTCCCCATTCATAGTATGATCCGTCAATGGAATTATATTGAACAGATAACCGGTTATCAGGAAGGGCATCAGAACTACCAAAGCTTCAACAACGCCCGGAGTGATTTCTATAATAAAACAAACTGGATGAACGGTTTTCCGGCCGCTACCGGGATAGGGACAAACCTGGGGGGCATACTGGTCGATTTTGATGCGGCGGTGTTTGCTTCGCCGGATGCTTTTGCTACACCGATCGACAACCGGCTGCAGGTGGCGGCTCATGCCTATTCGGAAAGGGTATTGGAAGTTTCGGGGGAGAAAAAGACCACGCCGAAGTTTGAACGGGCAAAAAGTATGACCTTTGGCCAGAGGAAGTTAATCTACGTTTCAGGTACCGCCGCTATCCGCGGAGAAGAGAGCCTGAAAGGCGTAGGGTTGGAACGGCAGTTGCATATTACGATGGAAAATATTGCGCAGCTCACGGGTGAAGCCCGCTTGATGATGCTTCGCATATACCTTAAAAACAAAGACGATTATGAGGAGTCCGAACGATTGATGAACACCTACAATCTTCCTATCCCCATCTCTTATATGTGCGCAGATGTGTGTCGTGATGAATTATTAATAGAAATAGAAGGAATTGCTATACTATAAAGAATTTTACTAACGAAAAAACGAATGAATATGAAAAAAGTATCAATTAAATCAATGGCGTTGGGAATACTGATATTCTCGACAGTGGCTTGTACAAACAAAACGGCGTCACATGATTCTGCTTGTTGTAGTGAAAAAACAGATGGTTGTAAAAATAAAAAAGAGATGAAGTATTCAAAAAAGTACACGAATGCCGACTTTTATACAGACGGCAAATTCAATGAAGATGTAGCATTGCAGGCATACAAAGATATGTTTGAATTCTACGGTGTTCCTTTCACTCCATTTATGGAGAAGGAGATGTGGGTGGTCGATTTCGGATTAGGCGATTTCGAACATGTAGGTATGGGTGGCGTTTTCTGGGTAAACGATCCCGTGCATAACTATTTTGCGCATGCCATCTATTTGCTTCCCGGACAGATGATAGCGGAACATGCTCATGTAAAGACAGCGTATGCGCCCAAATTCGAATCGTGGATGGTGACAAAAGGATGGGTCTATAATTTCTCCGAAGTGGGCGAAGCCACGCCGGATGTTGTCCCGACCCCTGCAAGCCATGCGGCGGTGAGAAGTAAAAACTATGTGGTTCAGCATGTAGGGGAGATTATACATTTGAAAAAGGAAGAGACATTCCATTTCATGATGGCCGGGCCGGAAGGCGCTATTGTGGACGAATGGGCAAGTTATCATGATGGAGCCGGCTTGCGTTTCTCCGATCCGAAAGCGGCATTATAATTTTAATCACTGTATCCTTATAATTTAAACACATGAATAAATGTACAGTATTGATCTTGCTCTTCTTATCTTCCACCTGTTTTTCCATTGCACAGAAAAACAAAAAGGCGGATAACTGGATTGACGCATCAGTAAAACAAAAAGCTGAACTCCGGGCGAAACTGGTCAAGGCAGGGATGCCTGTCCGGTCGGCATGGATAAAAGCGCAACAGAAAACAGTTCCCCTTTCCGCCAACCTTACCGGACAAAACCAATTGGTACTCATCACCGATGGCGGGCCGGATGGAAACAGTTGGGACTGGGGCGTCTGGGCGAATGCACGGTTGATTAAAGCCGACGGCTCTTCTGTCTGGTTAGACGAGTTAGATCCCGTATATGCCGTGACCGGTTCGGGAGGGGTACGCAAGAATCAGGATTTTTCAGGGAAACCCATCAAGATCGGGGGCGTAAAGTACGATCATAGCCTCCTCTGCCATGCCAACGGTGTGGCGATATACGATATCGGAAAGGAATATACCCGTTTTGAGGCAGAAGTGGGCATCGCCGACCAATCGACGACGGGGAGCGTCTATTTTTACGTGTTGAACCTCTATCCCGAAGAAGAGGTGAAACGTCTGCTATCCGCCTATCCGATAGAGATAGGCGCTTTCGCTGCGAACACCGACGGGTTGGAAAACTGGTTGATCACGACCGACGCTTCCGCCGAACGGGAGATCCTGCTGAAGATGGCCGCCTGTTTCAAGGATGATTCGTTTTTCAAGAAAGCGATAGCGCAGATTGAGCAGGAGAAAGAGGTAGACAAGCAAATAGGCAGTTACCTGCAGCTTTACGAGAAAGCGCAACGCATCAGCAACCTGCAGGCCGAGCTTGAATGGTTGAACATCGAAGCGATTCGCCTGGCATTCGACGACATGAAGAAGCAGAAAGAATTTGATGCCGCCCGGTACCAACCGGTCATGGACGAATTGGAACAGCTGGTAAAACAAGGGTTCAGCGCGATATACCAGGGTGATGAAAACGCATTGGCCACCGCAGAAAAAGCCATCGCCAATAAACGCACGATCCTGCTTGGCAACCCGTTGCTGGACGTTGACAAGGTGCTTGCCACCCGTTTTAAGCTGGGTGCAAATGCCCGCCAGGCAATGGCTCCCGACCTCGGTACGCAGGCAAATAACTGGAGTAACCAGCAATCTACCCGCCGCGAGGGTTTTGATGCCGATATTATCGAATTAACCAATCTGAGGGGGGATATTCAGACCCGTACCGTGTATAAGCCCGGTGATACATCGGCTTCTATCGCCGACCTGAAACTCCATTGGAATGGAGATCGCGTCATGTTTACCTCCCTGATGCCGGATAAACGCTGGAATGTGTTTGAAGTGAAATTAGACGGAACGGGGCTTAAACCGTTGGTCGAAACGGTCGAACCGGATTTGGAGTTTTATGATGGTACCTGGCTGCCCGACGGACGGGTGATCGCCAATTCGAATATCGGCTACCAGGGCGTACCTTGCGTCAGCGGGAGCGATCCGGTAGGGAATATGGTGCTTTATAACCCGAAGGATAAGAATATGCGCCGTCTGACTTTTGACCAGGATGCCAACTGGAACCCGGTGATTATGCACAACGGGCGCGTGATGTATACCCGTTGGGAATATACCGATTTGACGCACTATTTCTCCCGTATTGTGATGCATATGAATCCGGACGGGACGGATAACCGCTCCCTCTTCGGTAGCGGGGCGATGTTCCCCAACAGCACATTCGATATCCAACCCTTGCCGGGGCACTCCTCTGCATTTGTGGGTATCATCTCCGGCCACCACGGTATTGCCCGTTCGGGACGTCTGATCCTGTTCGACCCGACAAAGTCCCGTAAGGGCGTCGAGGGAATGATACAGGAGATCCCCCACCGGAACCGTCCTATTGTTCCCGAAATTAAAGATGAATTGGTCAATGGCGTATGGCCGCAATTTGTTAAACCGACCCCGTTGGACGACAAATATTATCTTGTCTCCGCCAAATTAGACCCGCAAGACCTGTGGGGGCTTTATCTGGTGGACGTATTCGATAACGTGACCTGCCTGATGAAACAGGAAGGAGAAGGGTTTATCAGTCCGATCGTGGTCCGTGCAACAAACGTTCCTCCGGCCATACCCGACCGTGTGAAGCTGGACGAAAAAGAGGCCACCATTTTCATACAGGATATTTATGAAGGCGAAGGGTTACGGAATGTGCCTCGCGGAACGATCAAAGAGCTGCGTATCCATGGCTATGAATATGCCTACCTGCATACCGAATCGGATCATTATGCGATGGGTATCCAGAGCGGATGGGATATCAAACGCCTGCTTGGAAAAGTACCTGTGGAGGAAGACGGTTCGGTGATCTTTAAGGTACCGGCCAATACGCCGATCTCTATCCAGCCTTTGGATAAGGATGGCGCCGCGGTGCAATGGATGCGTAGCTGGTTTACCGGTATGCCGGGCGAAATTGTGTCGTGTGTCGGATGTCATGAAGACCAGAACCAGATCCCTATTCCCAAGCGCGTAATAGCTTCCCAAAAGAGTCCGGTCAGCCTGACCATCCCCGAAGGAGGCGTACGTTCGTTTACCTACGACCTGGAAGTACAGCCTGTTTTAGACCGCGCCTGCATAGCCTGTCATAACGGGGAAGGCAAAGCGTTTGACCTGCGCGGCGGGAAAAAAGACAAGCGCGGATACGGCACCTCATACCTGAATCTGCACCCCTACGTACACCGTCAGGGGCCGGAAGCGGATATGATTGTTCTCCAGCCGTATGAATATCATGCAAATACCAGCGAACTGGTGCGTATACTGCGGAAAGGCCATTTTAATGTCAAGCTGACCGACGACGAGTGGAAAACGCTCTACAACTGGATTGACTACAATGCGCCTGACAAAGGATACTTCAATGCGAACGACTACAAAGGCTTCCCGTATAAGGGATATAACCAGATCGCCCGCCGCAAGGAGCTGGCGGACAAATATGGTTGTGGAGCCGGCGTGGATTGGCAAAAGGAGATAGCCGACTATGCGGCATACCTGAAAGGTAAAGGGGAAATCAAAGCCGAACGGCCTGAAAAGAGCGTTCCGGTAAAAGAAAAAGAGGTGACGTTGAAAGGATGGCCGTTCAATGGCGAGTCTGTCAAAACGATGCTGGCCAATGAAACGGAAACCCGTAAGGAGATCGAACTTGCCCCGGGTATTAAAATGACGTTTGTCCGTATACCGTCCGGACAGTTTGTGATGGGCAGTTATAATGGGACAAAGGATAACAAGCCGACCTTTAAAGCAAAGATCGACAAGTCTTTCTGGATGGCTGAAATAGAAGTCACCAATGCCCAGTACAACGTGCTTGTTCCCGGACACGACAGCCGTTTTGTCGACCAGTTCTGGAAAGACCATACCCGTCCGGGATATGATGCCCATTTGCCACACCAACCGGTTATTCGTGTCAGCTACGAAGATGCGGTCGCTTACTGTAACCTGTTGAGCGAAAAGACAGGACTGCGTATCTCATTGCCTACGGAAGCACAATGGGAATGGGCTTGCCGCGCGGGTAGCGACGCCGATTTCTGGTTTGGTAACCTCAATTCGGATTTCGGTAAATTTGAGAACATGGCGGACAGCCGGTTATCAAAGATGGCTGTCAGCGGTATTGATCCGCAGCCCATGTCGCCGAACGACTCATGGTATCCGTACTACAATTTTCTCCCCAAGGCGGAAAATGTAGACGACGGCAACATGATACAGGTCGATTCCAAGAGCTATCAGGCTAACCCCTTTGGTTTGTACAGTATGCACGGGAATATTGCAGAATGGACTCGCTCGGATTACCTTTCGTATCCCTACACGGAGAAGTCGAAAATGACGTCGGAATACAAAGTGGTGCGCGGAGGGTCGTGGATCGACCGTCCGAAGTTCTCGACGGCGTATGCCCGTAAGCCCTATTATCCGTGGCAGCGTGTGTATAACGTAGGTTTCCGGGTGATAATCGAAGATTAAATGAATGATCTGTTTTATTGACAACACATTATGAAAGCACTGTTTGAAAAGTTTGCCTCTTCTTACGCGACAACGATTGTCCTGTTCCTTGTCTATGCCTTTGGGCTGGCGATGGCTACTTTTATCGAAAAGTATCATGGCACGGAGATGGCGAAGACGGTGGTGTATTACTCTCCGCTTTTCATCTTGTTGCAAGGCTTATTTGTGGTGAATTTTGTCGCCGTTGTCATAAAACATCAATTACTTAAAAGGGGTAAATGGGGATTTATCCTGGTGCATGTATCCTTTGTGATTATCCTGTTGGGCGCTCTCGTCTCCCACCTTTCCGGCAAAGAGGGTATCCTGCATTTGCGAGAGGGGGAGAGCAGCAACCAAATGGCTGTGCAGGCTTCCGGAGAAACAGGCTATCATACATTGCCTTTTCGTGTTGAGCTGGTTAAGTTTACGTTAACCCGTTATCCCGGCTCTTCCAGCCCTTCTTCTTACGAAAGCGTCGTCTTGGTTCATGTAGACGGTAACACGTATGAAGGGCGGATATTCATGAACAATGTGCTTGATATCAAAGGATACCGCCTCTTTCAGGCGTCGTATGACAAGGACGAGAAAGGGACGGTACTGTCTGTCAACAAAGATGTGGCCGGCCGGAGGGTGACCTACACCGGCTACGTGCTGCTGACGATCGGCCTGATCTGTTGTATCGCAGGGCGAAATTCGCGTTTCAGGCAACTGGGGCGTCAATTGAGCGGGTTGAGGGGGGCGGTTAAAACGATCGCCGTCATAGCCGTATGGCTGACGGCATCGACGATAACCGCCCAACCGGCCGACGCTTCCATGTTCCAGGCCGTACAGAAGTTTGCCATCGACCCGGGACATGCCGCACGGTTCGGGGCGTTGCCCATGCAGTCGTACAACGGACGCATGCAACCGGTGAATACGTTCGCATCGGAAGTACTCCGTAAATTGCATAAATCCGATAAAATAGGCGACCTGACCCCCGACCAGTTCCTGCTGAGTTTCCTGGCGATGCCCGACATGTGGATGCGCGTTCCTTTTCTTGCGCTTTCAAACAAGGAGATTGCCGGTAAATACGGTTTTACCTCCGAAGAATTTGCCTATATCGAAGCCTTTGATACGGGCGGCAATTACAAATTGCAGAAAGAGTTGGATGAGGTATACAGCAAAATGCCGGCGGAGCGTAGCCGCTTTGATAAAGACCTGATCAAGCTGGACGAACAGATCAATATATGCTATCAACTGCTTAGTTACCAAATGTTGACCCTGTTTCCAAGAGAAAACGATCCTGATCGTAAATGGTACGCGGCGGGTGATGATCTTGCCCTGTTTTCAGGAAAAGATTCCCTGTTTGTTTCGCAAGTGCTGACATGGTACCTGGCGGAGGTTCAGACCGCACTGAAAGAGGGAACGTGGGAAAAAGCAGACGAAATACTGGCCATGATCACCACCTACCAGAATGCGAAAGCCAACCCCTTGGACATCGACCCCATGAAAATAGAGGCCGAATTAAAGTACAATAAAATGAACGCCTTCCGCTGGTGTAAGATCTACTACCTGATACTGGGCGGGCTTTTATTGGTACTCGCTTTCGCCTCCCTTTTCAAGAAGCGGAAATGGATGGGATGGCTTGTCTGGCTGCTGGCCGCCTGCGTACTGGTGACGTTCCATTACCACATGCTGGGGATGGGGGCGCGTTGGTATATCGCGGGGCGTGCGCCCTGGAGCAACTCCTACGAAACGATGGTCTATGTGTCGTGGGCGTCGGTCTGTGCCGGCCTGCTGTTTATGCGGCGGAGTACGATTACTTTCGCCCTGGCCACGCTGTTTGGGGGAGTGATCCTCTTTGTGTCGGGACTAAACTGGATGGATCCCGAGATCAATCCGCTCGTGCCGGTGCTGAAATCCCCCTGGCTGATGTTCCATGTAGCGGTGATTGTAGCGGCTTACGGCTTTTTCGGGATCAGTTGCCTGATCGGGATCACCAACCTGGTCATGCAATCCGTCCGGAGCAAGACCTATACCCCGCTGCTCTCCCTTAGGATAAAGGAGTTGAACATCGTCAACGAAATGTCGCTGATCATCGGCCTGGCGTTGATGACCATTGGGACTTTCCTTGGCGCAGTCTGGGCGAACGAGTCGTGGGGACGCTACTGGGGATGGGATCCGAAAGAGACCTGGGCGTTGATCACCATGATCGTCTATGCCGCGGTCATTCACCTCCGCCTGCTGAAAAGCCTCTATACGACGTGGCTCTTTAACCTCGCTTCGGTGGCGGCTTTCTCCTCGGTGCTGATGACCTATTTCGGCGTGAACTATTTCCTGAGCGGCATGCACTCCTACGGACAGAACGACCACGTGGGCGGGATCTTCCTGTCGCTGGCGTTCTTTGTGGCGGCAGTGGCGGCGCTGGCGGTTCTTTCATATAAAAACAAATAAACTTTTACTTATAAAAACAAGCAATCATGAGAACATTTCACCATGTTGGTATCATTACCAATGAAAAAAAAGAGGGCGCCATGTACAATGAAGTCCTGAGCGTCTGGTTAACCGACATCGGGCAAAGCCCGAACAACATCGAATGGTTAAAGTTTGAAGAAGGCAGTTGTATGCCCGAACTGGTACAGACTCAAACACACCTGGCTTATACCGTACCCAGTATGGAAGAAGAGCTGAAGGGGAAAAATGTCATTTTCCCCCCGCTGGTTTGCAATGAACATTTAACCATTGCATTTATTGAAGAAGAAGGGATACCCCTCGAAATTATGGAATTGAAGTAAGAACACTTAAAAACAAAAAGAATTATGGCAACGGTAAAAACAAAATTTATAAACGATCCCGAACAGATCACAGCCGAACTGTTGGAGGGATACGTGTTGTGTTATCCCGATAAGGTAAAGCTGGCGGGCGAAAACATAGTCGTACGCGCCAATCCGAAAGCCGAAAACAAGGTGGCTATTGTGACGTTGGGAGGTTCCGGACATGAACCGGCATTAAGCGGGTTTGTGGGAGAAGGTATGCTGGATTGCTCTGTGGTAGGCGATATTTTTGCCGCACCCGGCGCACAGCGTCTTTTCCAGGCGCTTCAGTTGATGAAACGTGAAGCCGGTATCCTGTTAGTCGTATTGAACCACTCGGGCGACGTAATGAGCGCCAATATGGCATGCCAGCTGGCCGAACGTGCAGGAATCAAAGTGAAACAGCTTATCACGCACGACGATATCAGTGCAGGAATCGGTGCGCCGGCAGACGATCGCCGCGGACTGGCGGGATGTATCCCCCTGCTTAAGGTATTGGGCGCAGCTTCGGAAGAGGGTAAATCATTGGATGAACTGCTCGAAATAGGCAAACGCTTTACCGACAAGGTGGCGACTTTAGCCGTGGCTACGGGCGTCTGTACGCATCCGCAAAACAATGCGCTGATCTCCGACCTGCCGAAAGGGATTATGGAGATCGGTATGGGACAGCACGGCGAAGGCGGTGGCGGACAAAAACCATTGGTCTCAGCCGACGAAACGGCAGCCGAAATGGTCGACCTGTTGTGCCAACAGTTGAAACCGGCAGCCGGCAGCAAACTGATGCTGATTATCAACGGTACGGGAGCGACAACCCAGATGGAACACAACATCATTTTCCGCAAAGCATACCGGGAGCTGGAAGCCCGCGGATTACAGGTCGTTTCGAGCCGTATACAGGAGATCCTGACGGTACAGGAACAGGCCGGATTCCAGATGTTGATCGCTGTCCTCGACGATGACCACATCAATTACCTGAACAACAAAAAAGCGGACGCACCGTATTGGACAACGATTGGAAAGTGATATGAAGCAACTGACATTAGAAGCTTTCAGGGCTATGATTCATACGGCATTGGCGCATGTTAAGGCACGTGAAGATGAATTTTCCGCACTCGACGCCGTCATTGGCGACGGCGATCACGGAACGGCGATCGTGACGGCGCTCAGCGCTGTAGTAAAAGCCGGTGAGAAAGGGACAGAGTTTACATCCATGCTGAATGAGATGGGCTTTGGCGTCATGTTGGAAACCAGCGGATCGACCAGTACGTTATTGGGTGCATTCTTTCTGGGGATGAGCGATCATGCCTCGGGTACGGCATTGGATGCCGGGGGCGTGAAAGCCATGTTTGCCGGAGGATTGGCCAATGTGCGGAAACAAACGTTGGCCAAAAAAGGCGACAAAACCATGATGGATGCATTGATCCCAGCCGTTGAAGCCATGCAGGAATCCGCGTCGGACGATATAACGGAACTGTTGGACGCTGCCGCCTCAGCCGCTACGAATGGGGCGGCGGAAACCGTCGGGATGAAAGCCAACTTCGGTCGCGCCCGCAACTACGGCGAACGTTCTGTAGGCTATGCCGATAGCGGCGCTACGTCGTGGAGCTGTATGTTCAATGCCTTTGCCGAAACAGCAAGAGAGTTAGATACAACGTTGAAATAAAAATAATTATGGCAGATTTAGATGATTTAAGAGAAGGGAATAACTTCGGGTTGGGAATCGCTTCAGGCGAACAGCCATTTCATGTCAAAGGGGCGTCTCATCTTCTTTGGGGAATGAAAGACCGCTTGTCGCGTATATTTAATCCCTCGACGGGGAGAACCGTTATGCTGGCTTTCGATCATGGGTTTATTATGGGGCCGACCTCCGGTTTGGAGCGGATCGACTTGACGATCGTTCCCCTGATCGAATACGCCGACTGCTTGATGTGTACGCGCGGAATCCTGCAATCGCTGATTCCACCCAGCACAAACAAACCCATCTGTTTACGCGCCGATGCGGGAACGTCTATCCTGACAGAACTGAACGACAATGTCTTGATTGACGTTGAAGACGCCATCCGCCTGAATGTTTCGGCTATGGCCATCATGTTATCCATTGGCGACCCCTCTTATGAGGCAAAGACAGTGGCCAACCTCTACCGGGCGGTAGACCTGGGCAGCCGTTACGGCATTCCCGTCATGGGCGTCACGGCGGTAGGAAAACAGATGGCTCGCGACGCCCGTTACTTCGGACTTGCATCCCGCATTTGTGCAGAGAACGGTGCAAACATCGTGAAAACATACTATTGTGAAGGGTTTGACAAGGTGGTGGCCGCTTGTCCTGTGCCGGTTGTCATAGCCGGAGGTAAGAAGTTACCCGAAAAAGAGGCGTTGGAACTGTGCTATCAGGCCATTAATGACGGGGCTTCCGGCGTCGACATGGGGCGTAACGTCTTCCAAAGCGTTGCTCCCGCTGCCATGATACAGGCTATTCACGGCGTCGTTCATGATGGATTAACGCCTGATCAGGGGTATGAACTGTTTAATGATTTAGCGTGAGTTCGATATAAAAAGGAAACGTTTATCTCCACTTCCGGTACAGCCAAACACACACCCCCACAACCGCGAGGATGAGAAGCCCCCACCCCCGCCAACCCAGCCCGAAAGCAGGGGAGGCGGGGCGGATCGCTTCCCGCATGGCAGAGGTCGTTTCCCTGCGAAGCGTAGCAGACCGACCGCTTTGGACGGCGTCCAGCGAGGCGCTCTCCACCTCTTCACCCACCGTAGCGACGGTAATCGCCCGTGCATATTGCCGTCCCGCACTGTCCGGCATCGACAACTCGATCCGCTCCACCCGTACCTGACGACGCCCCGACTGCCGCCACAACCGCTCCGCAAACAAACTATCCCCCACCATCACCGACAACGAATCCCGCCTCACCTCCGTCCGCTCCACCTTCCGCGCCCCGCACCCCACGATAGCAAACAGTGAAATAGCGAACAGCAGACAGATAACACATTGACTATCAATACAAAACCACCCGTCATTGCGAAGGCACCCGTCATTGCGAAGGCACCCGCTTTCTATGATAAAAACCAAATAATTTGCGAACAAAAATCAGTCTATCATGTCACATTCTATTTTATTAACATAATTCACATGGTAGTATGTTTT
>JAISQD010000037.1 GCA_031274415.1 Tannerellaceae bacterium
TCGAAAGGCAAATCGATGTCATTGATGCGTTCCATCACTCGTTGGCGCGCCCAATAGTCGTCTATCCCGTCCTCAAAAACAAGGGTAATCTTGGAAATACCGAAAAAGTTCTTGCTTCGCATGACCTTCAAACCCGGTATGCCATTGAGCTCCCGTTCAAGCGGGATGGTTATCTGCTGCTCTATTTCGGCAACGGCAAGGCCCGGTACTTGTGTGGCAACGCCGACGGATACATCGGCAATATCGGGATAGGCGTCAATGGCAAGTTGCCGCCAGGCATAAATCCCAATGCCCGACAGCAATACGAATACCGTCAGCATCAACCAGCGGCGACGGAGCAGGGTGTTCATCCATTTTTCCATAGCCTTACATGTTTAAGTAGATTCCACCCTTGACCACTACATTTTCACCTTCGCTTAAGCCGCTGATAATGCGTACGCTCTCCAGGTCGACGGATTCGGTTTCCACTTTGCGCCTGACATATCTACCCTTGGCTATTTCAATCAACACATACTCATCCTCCTGTTCCTGCATGACGGCGGTCGAGGGCAGGATAATCGCCTTTATCGGTGAACTTAAGGAGTGAACCTCGCAGAACATGCCGAGTTTCAGTTCCCTGTCGGTATTATTGCACTCAATAATGATTTCCAGCGAGCGGGTTGCTTCGTCCAGCATTTCACCCACATAGTGAATGGTACCCCAAATCACTTTCTCCGGATGGGCGTTGGTGTAGATTTCCACGCGGTCGCCATGCTCGATGGCTCCAAGGTATTTTTCCTTGACAAGGGCAGCGACCCAGACTTGCGACATATCGGCCACCACAACCAGCGGCTCCGAATCCTCTTTGGCGTAGCTTCCGATGGTGAGATTGTTTTTCACTACTTCGCCGGAGATGGGAGAAACGACTTTCAAGGGCTGCCCCATTTGAAGCGAGGCTGCATCTATATTAAACAGTTGAAGCGTCGCTTTTGCCTGCTCAAACTCTTGGCGGGCGATATCCGCCTCGCTTTCGGCCTGCTCTAAATCCTTTTGAGCAGCAACGCCATTGGCTGCCAGTTCTTTTTGACGGCTGTAATTCCGCTGGGCAAGTTCGTTGGCCGACTGAGTGGCGAAGTAAGCCTTTGTCGCCTCGTAAAACTCCGAAGAGCCAAGCTCGAAGACGGCTGAGCCTGCACTTAGCTTTTGCCCCAAGCGGACAAACGATTGGACGATTCGCCCCGCGAACGGGGGAGCAATCTCTGCCAATTTACCCGAAACCGGGCGAACGGTTCCAACGGTTTTAAATTCTGCGGAAAACTCTTGTTGGAGAGACTTCTGCACCATAATCTGTTTCAGAACAGGCGCATGTTCGGACACAACGACGGTGTCGCCTTCAAATTGAATCCCTGCACTTTCGTTTGCAGCCTTATCTTGTTTGCACGAGGACAGTATCATACATACCCCCGCGACGATGAATAGTTTGTTCATTGGAATAATGGTTTGAATTTTTTTATCATGTGAAATGCCGTTTGTACCGGCTCAGTCAACTAACAGTGGTGGTAAATGAAAACGGGAGGCGCCCTGAGAGACTGGAATACAGGATGGATATGGGTGGTATAAAAACGGATAAAATGCTGTATCCGCCTTACACATGTTTTTCCATGGAAAAAAACGGTAAAACTAAAACAAACCAATACGATATGTGACAAATAGTTGATAACCTGGCATTGATTCTGTGTATGCGTATGGTCGACCGCATTCTTGTCAAAGGGGAAATACAAATGGGAATGGGTGACGACTCCCCATGTAAAATAATGGGTATGATAAAAACAGGTCGCCGACAAGTAGTAGCTTAAAAATACCGCTACCCATGTGAACTTCACTATTTTCATCAATTCCTGTTTCATCTACCTGTAAAGTTCTTCTTTCTTGACTTTCACTATTTTACCGAACCCGGACAGTTTGTTCATGTCAATTTTTTTACTGTTGCCGACAATCATATAGATGACCGGACGGCCCTGTATGTTTTCTTCATAAAAACGGACAACATCATCCATGCTCATTTGGGGCAGTTTGCCTATTAACGTCTCATTCGGATCGGACGTGTAACCGCTATGCAACAGGGAGGCTATCCTGCGGGATATCATTCGGAATGTAGGATATTCATTGCCGGATTGGTTGATAAGCGATTGTTTGACGGCAGGAATACGATCCGGCTTTACCGGCATCCGGCGAATCAGCGAATCCATAACGATCAGTGCATCAATGGTTTTATCACCCTGTGTTGAAAGCATCGCATTAAATTCACCGGGCTTGTCATGGTGTATGAGCGGCAATGAAGAATATCCTCCTTTTGTCCGGTAAGCAAATGAACGGAACTCGCGTATTTCCTGAAACATCAGTGAAGACATATCATGGCCGAAATAACCGGAGAAAAGTCTGGCCACGTAGGGGGAAGATTCATTATTCAACGCATGACCTTTTACATAGGCATATATGATACTTTGCGAAGCGTCGTGCACATCACAAAAGAAAACAAACGGCTCATCGTATTCTACTAATGGACGGTATACCGGGATGTTGGACGCAACCGTTATGTCCGCCAGCCTGATGTGTTCCCTGATCTTGTCAACGACCTCCCCGGCAGGCAAAGTGCCGCAATAATAAAAATCACACGCCACCTGTTGTATCTCGCCAAAAACATGCAACAAATCCGCGCCTTTCAATTTCTTTATTTCGGAAAGGGACAGTTTATTCAGGTAATGAGACTGTTCCCCGTTTCTTACTTTTTCCAGTAAAGCGCTCGCTATATTATCCGCAGACTTGAAAAATGTTTTTTTCAAAACTTTCTCTTCGTCACACAGTTGCTTTACCTTTTTATTATCGGCTTTTACGGTATACATAAAAGAGGCGACAAGCGCTAACGTCTCGTCAAAATGGGCGTCAAACCCTGTCACTTTAATCATAAACCGGTTATCGTCAACCGTGAAATACAACGAACTGCCTAACGATTGCAATTTCTCCCGGAACTCTTCAAACGGCAACCGCTTCGTACCCAGAAGCGGAAGATAAGAGGTCAATTGTACCAGTACCGGCCGCTCTATCTTTCCAATGCCGAACGAAATATCCAGTGTGAAAATATCATTCACCGGATTGGCCGACACATATAATTTGGCATAAGAAGAAAGGGGGATGATCTGTACATCCTTTTCCAGATCGAGAAAACGGGGTTTTACCTCCTTTACAGGTAAGCTTTTTAACCGTTTGGCATAGTCCGAAGCGTCGACCGGATTGGGTATAATCGGATGTAAATCCGGTTTGGAAAGGTTATCATCCGGGTATTTTCCCGTCTTTTTTGTGACAAAAAGATAATTCTTCGTAAAGTATTTCCGGGCGGCTTTGACGACGTCGTCTTTGGTTAAGGCGTCGACATGTTCCACCTCTTTCAGGTAATCCTCCCATGATTTCCCCTGTGAAAATAAGGTCATCATCACTTCGGAACGGGAAGCGATATCTTCCAACTTGGATGCGTACCTGCGTTTTTGTTCCAGTTTAAGACTGCTGAACATGTCGTCGCTGAAATCGCCCTCTTTTATCCGTTCCACCTCTTTCCAAATCAGCTCTTTCACATGTGTAAGAGACTGGAACATCAGTTTAGGGACAGCGATTATCCCCAAAATGCCCGCATCATTGAAACTTTCATTGATTGTCATAGCTGCCATCAACTTACGGTTGACCATCAGCTTATCCAGATAGCCGGTGCCATTGGCGTTATTCAATAAACTAATCACGATATTCAAAGCCGCCTGATCCGGGTGATTGGCAGGAACTCCACGAAACGCAAAACCGGCAATTTTGACAAGTGGGACGGGAAAGCGTACCACAAATTTCTCTTCGCCCTCAAAAGGCGGGATATCTACGACTATACCCTTCGGCGCTTCACCCTTGCGGATACGGGAAAAGGTCGATTCCAAAATAGGTAAAAGCTCTTCCGTATCAAAATCACCGCTTAAAATCACCCCCATATTCGAGGCGACATAATAGGCTTCAAAGAATTTCATCATCTCCGAAAGACGCGGATTCTTCAGGTTTTCCGTGCTGCCGATAATGGGGTGCGCATAGGGATGCGATTGAAAAAAACGTTCCATAAACTTCTCCATCGCATCACGCCCTACGGCATCACGATACATGTTTTTTTCTTCATAGACAGTCTCCAGTTCGGTTTGAAACATACGGAAAACAGGATTCAACAAACGCTCGCTGTTTATCTCAGCCCATTGCGCAATATATTGAGGCGAAAAGGTATTCATATAGACCGTATAATCCAATGAAGTCCCGGCATTCAGGCCGGTCCCCCCATAACAGGAAATCAGCCGGCTAAATTCGTTTGGGATGACATAACGGGCTGCCAAAACGCTCTTTTCACTGATCTTCATCTGGATACGGGCGCGCTCTTTCTTATCCGTTGTTTGCGCCAACTTATCGTACAGGGCGGCAATGGAATCGAGAAGCTCCTTTTCTTTCGCATAATCAACCGTACCGATTTTATCTGTCCCTTTAAACATCATATGCTCAAAATAATGGGCAATCCCGGTATCCGGCGAATCTTTCGCTCCGGCCTTAACAACGATGGCGCCGAAAATCTTCGGCTGGCTATGATCTTCATTCAACCAGACAGCCATGCCGTTAGTCAATGTATATTCTTTTACCTGAAGTGATTCGGACAATTGTGACGGTAATATATTTGTACTGATGTGTAACAGATCCACGACTATATAAAAATTTCATTTATGAACAAGTCACAAAGATAATGAATGTTTGGATAATTCTGAATATAAATTCAAAAAATGCCATCCTCAATCCGTTGACCTGAATGAGCGGTTTGACAAAATGACAAAAACAGGGGATAAATAGTGCGTTTTGACAAAATGACAAAATTACCCCCTCAAAAACCCGTTTTTTTGCCCCGGAATCTCTCCGTGAACGAGAAAAATAGCAGAAATTAATGGTTTGAAAAATACATTTTGTTAGCAATTTGATGACTTTAAGGTCTATAATAGACTTAATTGATTTGTTTTTCTATCATTTATCTGCAAATTAACTGAAATTAGCATGAATATGTCAATTCCGTTTGATGCAGAAAAAGGATGAAAATGGCCTATAAAAAATGTTGATTTAACGAAATCTTACACAACCTTAACTGTTTCCGAAAATGTATCGGCAACACTTTTGAAAATGATGCTTATGTTTTTGGGAAAACACTGCATG
Source organism: Tannerellaceae bacterium (assembly GCA_031274415.1). Lineage (GTDB taxonomy): Bacteria > Bacteroidota > Bacteroidia > Bacteroidales > Tannerellaceae > DFXE01. The sequence continues at coordinate 5,248 of JAISQD010000037.1, forward strand.
TTTTTTGGAAAATGACCAGCATCATTTCCCGTAAAGATGCGTATGTTTTTAGTGAACGAATGTAAATTGACCATCAAAACAGGCATAATATTATATAAAACGGATATTTTAGGTGTTTTTTATGGCCTTTTTGAAAACGTTAAAGATAGTAAAATGCCTATTTTGTTGACAAAAAGACAAGAAATTAACGGTTATTAGGATTAAGACGGCGAAATAACCCCCCCTTTCTGAAGGGGATTTCGGTTTTTTAACAACCCTGTCATAGGTGCGACACATCGGAATCAGAGATGGAAATATGCCCTTCCGGGCGGGTATCACCGAAATCACTGGGCGGGTATCGAAATGTCTGCATCCTTATCCCAATCCATCAACGTCGCTCTAACTCCATCTATTGTCACCTTCTTTTCTTCCGGTCTATCCGTCAGAGCGGAAAGGGGGAACTCTATTTTTTCTATGCCATAAATAACGCCTCTCTCCAAGTACGTGATCGGGGTTGAGGCTAAATAGCCGGCCACCGTGATATACCAAACATTGACGCCGTCGAATGGGAAGCCCGTGTCAGGATCCACAACATTAGTAGCGCCGCCGCTATCCGTCGTCACTTTCAAACCTGTAATTTTGAGAACGATATGTGGTAGGGCGAGTTTGGTTTTTATGTTGGGCAGGTCATTGGGGAATAGATTGTACGCCCATGCTTTACCGGCCCCGGTCGCCAAGCGCTGGTTTGTCGTCGTACCGGCATCTACCGTGTGGAGAGTGCGACCATAGTTTGCTTCCGTCCAATAGAAGTCTTCATGGTTCACATTATAATGCGTCGTATCTCTCTCCGCATCCACGAGATCAGTGTAGTTACCTGCCAGTGATACGGTGGGGTAGTAATTGTTGATATAAATGCCCTTGACGGTAAAGTCGCTTGCTACATAATTCGCATCCCAACCACCAACACCCGCCGTCTTGTTGAGAGCAATGCTTTCAATCTCAAAACGGGAGGCTATGGCTCTCAAAGAAATAGTGACCTCCGGATTGGCGGGGTCAGTCTTATCTATTGGTGCATTTCCGGCCACCGGTACGTTTTTCACATGCCCGCTGGTGTCGTACAGCTCTTCTGCCGTGATGAACACGTCGGTTATCAGGTCATATTTTGCGCCTACCCATCCACCCTGCGGTGACTTAAACACCTTGCTTTCAGGAAGGTTCAGGATGATATATACCCAGTCCGATGCTTCGGGTACATCCCCAATTTTGTCTGACTGGTTATTAATCTTGTCGAAAGCAATCCTGGGAACATTTTTCCCGCTTGTCTTTCCATTAACCGTTAGTTCCACATAATGGGTGATGTGACCGCTACTTGATTCGACAAAAAAGAGGTGTCCACCCCTGTCGACGATCAGTTTATACTCATCATCAGTAATGATGGGCGATTCCCCAATCGCACGTGTGATTACGTCTTGGATGGCTTTAATAGACACAGATTTGGTGCCGCCTGACGCCGGTTTAATCCTGTTTTCGTCCTCTGATGAGGAACACGCCGACAGTATCAACACAACAAATACAAATGCCGTACATACACTTAGATGGGTTCTATCCTTTTTCATTTTACTTTTCTTGTATTCGGTGGCAAATGTAACATTTTTTTTTAATCTCACCAAAATCGGGGAAAGTGAATAATTAATAGTGAATAGTGATGGAAGACGCCGAACAGGTTTCCTTGTGTCCCAAAAAGTACATCGTCCCGTAAATCACTGAAATAGAGTGCAGATAAAAAATAAAATAAAAAAAGAGTGCAAAAGATTTGGAGTGTAAAGATAGAAGTTCTACTTTTGCACCCGCAATCCATGAGAGTGGTTGCCGAGAATAGAGTTCTTTGAAAGAGTTACATATCAACAAGTAGTACAAGGAAAAAC
>JAISQD010000117.1 GCA_031274415.1 Tannerellaceae bacterium
GAGTTCTCGTAGAACTATGGCAAAAGTAAATGTATAAATAGATGATTTACAGCGGTTAGAGGAAGGTGTTAAATGTGGTATATGTTAATTAGTGGCTTGAAACCGGCTTAAAACGGCCATTTTTGCCATAGTTCTACGAGAACTATGGCGAAAAAAGGAAAATTCACAGGTTTGGATTATGAACTTTACCTAATTATGATTACAAAAATACAAAAAAATGGCTTGTGTTGTGTACATTTCAAACATGTTGTACAGCATATACTTGTAAGAGCATGGCCTGTTTACATGCGTATAGAGCGGAAACCACTCTTTTAAGATAAAGGTGTATGATCAAATCAAAGAAGAACAAATAATCGTGCTTGTTTTGTCGGCATACGTTTAGATATCTATCGTTAGTATCAATAAATAGTGATATCTTTGCATGATAATAAATTGAATATCAATATGGCAGGAAAGAAAGACGTATGGCAAACCATGGAGCAGGAACAAAAGCTGTACAATGAATTGAATTTGGGCGATATGAAAGATTATAATAAGTTTTATATCTATTCCATTATTGCCCATTCTACAGCTATTGAGGGTTCAACACTTTCCGAAATGGATGCACAGTTGTTATTTGACGAAGGGATAACAAAGAAAGGGACTATGATTGAGCACTTGATGAACCTTGACCTTAAAAGGGCTTATGAATATGCTGCGATTGAAGCAGGCAGAAAAACGGAAATAACCCCTGATTTTTTGAAAAATCTAAATGCCTTGATCATGCAACATACAGGCGGACCATCCTATATGGACTATAAAAAAGTGCCGAACAATGTCAATAGACTATGTGATGAACTTAATAAACGATTAGATGCTAAGGACTTGAGAGATACGTATACCCTTTCTTTTGACGCTCATTTTTATTTAGTAACCATTCATCCCTGGCGGGACGGTAACGGTCGCGCATGCCGCTTATTAATGAATTATATCCAATTTTATCATGGAATCGTGCCTACAAAAGTACATAAAGAAGATAAAGATGAATACATTAAAGCATTGGCAGCCGGTCAGGAAAAAGAGTCGACTCTCCCGTTCAGGGAGTTTATGGCAAAACAACACGTAAAAACGCTGAAAAATGAAATCAATCATTTTAAGAAAGGCCAAAATAAACATGACACATTCACTTTACTTTTTTAGTTTATACCCTAGAAAAAGGGAAATGACAACGCGCGTCATTGCGAACACAGTGAAGCAATCCAGCGTGCCCCCCTTCTGGATTGCTTCACTGTGTTCGCAATGACGGGGTACTTATTGATTTTCAGGCGATTGTATTCGTCGTCATTATAACCAAGAGAGCGCAGCGAACGCGCGGAGACATCTCACCATAGCACCTCAAAAAAAGATTTAGCCAGAAAAAGGCATCTTGCATTTTCATTTTAGAAGCTAATGCAAATTCGGGCGCGATAAACATGATGATGCCATCATGTTATATGCTTTAAAATTGAAAGTTCAACTTTTAATCCGATTGCGTTGATAATACGGTAAAAGGTAGATACTTTCGGCTCTATCTTTCCACTTTCAATTCGGGATACATAAGCTCTGTCTGCACCTATTCGCCGTCCGAGTTCCGCTTGTGTAATGTGAGATTTTTTACGGGCATCTCCGATAATTTTACCGGTGTAAAAAGCAAATGCTTTTTCCTCCGCCTCTAATCGTGATGGCGTCCCTTCTTTGCCGAACTTGGCGTCAAGAACTGCATCGTAATCAACGATTTTGTGATTGTTTGTCTCCATAATATGCCTCCTTTATTTTGAACGCTTTTTCTATTTCTGCGGTGGGCGTCTTTTGTGTTTTCTTTTGAAATCCGTTAAACAAAACAACTATCCACTCTTCATCGAAAATAAAAAATATGCGGTAAATATTTCTGTTGTACTCCACCCTCAGTTCATATAGTCCATCTTTGATTAATTTGATAAACTTTACCGGAATCCGATCTTCCGTTTTAAGCAACATTAGCGTGTATTGAACTTTGTCTTGTTCTTTATCCGTTAACGTAGCCATGAATGTTTCGAAGTATCCTCCGTAAGTTTTTACTTTTCGATTCATGAGGCAAAGATAATAAAAGTTGCAATACTATACAACAGTTCATATGGATCAAAATCAAGAACGAGGCCGCCCGTTGACACTTTGATACTTTTTGGCGTCCGTTTTTGCGGATGATGGCAAAATGACAAAATGATATTTTTACCCCTCTGAAAAGCGGCTGGATCGGACCGCCGTCCGAGCTGGTCGATTCTATGGCCTGAAATCGGGGGTTAAGGAAATACGCATTGTCAGTAAAAGTGGCGAAATAGTATATAATTGATATATATTACAGGCTATATCTATGCTTTTATAGTTTTTGTGGCGGCTAAGCTACCTTTTTGTCAGTTTGGAGTTGGATCGAGTTTTAAAGGAATTTAACTATCATTATTCGGCCATTTCTTTTCATTTTAGTGTTTAAAAACAATCTATTAAGGCTTATTTACAAAATATCCGCGACTTCCTGGAAAAACATCTGGATGTTGTCCGGGAAACTCTTGGATGTTTTTAAAAAACTCTTAGATGTTTCCGGGGAAACTCTTGGATGTTTTCCAACTATTCTCTCGATATCGTTATCATTTCGGCCGGAAGAGCGAGTTTTCCGGTCAAAAATGGAGAAAAATGTGAAAAGTACGCCTTCTCGAAAATGGCCATTTTCTTGACAAATGTCAGAAAAAGTGCTGTTTTCGTGTCATTTTGTATTTTAGAAAAAGGATTGTTTTACTGCACACGGGAAATCACGAAGCGGTGTTTTCCCGATCCGGTTTCCGTTACTACGAAATCGCCGTTTACCGTGCCTTTCAGGGGGATATCATCTACCGTCAGCCGGTATCTGTTCGACAAACGGGGCAACCAGACCTCTGCGACGCTGTTGGCCGGAATGTCCGTTTCCAGCGTGAATACGTCGCCGTGCCGCTGGGTGAACGACACATGGATATCTCCCCGTATGGAGGGCGTTTTTATCGTCGCATGGCTGAGCGTATCCGGTTGGGGTTTGATGCGTATTGTCCGGAAACCCGGCTCGAGCGGTTCGATACCCATCAGTTTGCGGGGGATGATATTGGCCGGCGCGCTGCCCCAGGCATGGTTCCAGTCCTGGTTGGGTTTGTATGTGTTGTCCCATGCCTCCATCGAGATGGTGGAGCCTGCCCGCAACATGTTGTACCAACTGCGTTCGCCGGTCGATGAAAGCAAGGCCAATCCATACGCCGCGTCGTGGGCATTGTATACGGCCTCCAGCAGAAACTGCGAGCCGTACACGCTACACGCCAATCCCCTGCTGCGCATGAAAGCGCATAACTGTTTCACACGCCCTGAAGGAGCGATACCGAAAGCCACCGGAAACATCCCGGCATGGAGGGACGTGTGATCCGTATCGAGTCCGTCACGGTAAACGCCCTTTTTCCTGTCGAACAGCAGGCGGTTGATCTGTCCTTTTACCCGCCCTGCCTCTCCGGCGTAGTACACCTCGTCTCCGGTATGCCCCAATACGCCGGCGATGAGGCTGACCAGGCGCAGTGCCTCGTAGTGGTAGGCGTTGACCACCGTATTATAGTCGGTGAACACAAAGCCGTCCGCCTCCCCAGGCGAACTCTTTTCCAGCCCAAGTATACCGCTTTGCGGCCAGTCCACGATATCGCTGAGCTGCTTTCCCTTGTAATGGATGGCTTGCAGCAAGGCGGGCGTTTGTTTGCCTGTCCGGGTACTGATCAGGCCGTTACTCTCCTTCAGTCCGGAGAGGGTTTTGGCTTTCAAGTCTTCGTAAAACCGCTGCAACGACGCCGGATTGCCGGTATAGAGGTAGTCCGCCCAGCCCATCAGCACCGACTGCATGATCCATTCCGTCGGCCATGTCGGATGGTGGATCAGGTATTCGTGGCTATGGCGGGCAATGGCATATTCGCGGTCGACGGCATAATGGCACAGTTGGTTGATGAGGGCGTCGGCTTCGTAGGGAATCCGTTCGCGGTCGCCGTCGACATATGTCCCTGCAAAAGAGGTGGCTTTGACGGAGTATTTGCAGAGTTCCCATACCCGGTTTAAGACGCTGTCGGAGGAGTGGAACAGGGCTGCCGTCTCGTTGAAGGGATAATGCACCGTTTGCCGGACGATATCCACCGGCGTCAATGCCGGATGGTGATGCTCTATCTCGCAGTAACGGAAAGGCAGCACTTCGCCCGTATAATCGGGCATCAACACGGCCGGCGCCTCCGTATTGCGCTTGTCGGGGCGTATCTTGACCGTATAGGTGTGCGTGCCGGCCATCAGCGGCAGGCGGTAGACGGCATAACGGATCGTGCCGCCGGGTGTACGGTCGATCCGCCCTTCTTTGATGGATTCGCCTAAATGGACGGTGACGGTGTCGGTCTCCCTGGTGGACGAGAGGGTCAGCTTCAGCCGCCCGAAGGCGTCCTTACCGAAGTCGGCAAACGAGCCGCCTTCCCCCAGGCTACGGATGTTAACAGGGTGTTCGTCGCTGACTTGCAGGGGATAGCGGGCGGTTGCACCGTCCAGCCGGGCGGCAGTGGCAAAGCTGCGTATGAAGGAGAAAGCGCTTTCCACGCCGTGGTTATCCCACGTCTTCACTTTCCAGTAATAGACAGCGGACGGTTGCAGGGGTTTCCCTGTGTAAGGCACGGCTACGGAGTTGTCGCTTTCCGTGCGCCCGCTGTCCCACATATCAGGCGTCTCGCTGCCCAGCATCTCCGGCGAGGAGGCCAGCATGATGCGGTAGGCGGTTTGCACCGTATTCGGTTGCCGGCTGTTGACGACCCAGCCCAGGAAGGGGCGGGGATTGCGGATCTCCGCCAATTGGTAACGCTCGACGAACGTCCCTGTTTCTGCCGGCGGGATACCGGTGGGATAGCCGTCGAGAAACAAGCGGTCGGTGTGTTCCAGCAGGTCTGTCGTCAGACGGGATGGAGGCTGGGCTTCCATGCAAAGCCCTGCGCCGAGAAAAGCGAGGAGAAAGAAACATCGTAGCATAAGGGTTGAATTTAATGGCATTATTTTCAGTTACAAATATAATTATTCTATTTTTGTATGATGAATAGTAATGAAAAAATATATAGGATAAACGTATTACTCTATTGGCGCTGACAGGGTATATATGCGGATCAGGCGTTTATATGCTGTTATGCGCTTAAAAAACGAAATGGATTATGAAGAAAAATTGGATGATGGTTTTGGCTGTATGTACAGCGTTGGTTACAGGCGGGGAAGCGATGGCCTGTACCGGTTTGTTGGTCGGTAAAAAAGCTTCGGCGGATGGCTCGGTCATCATTAGTTATTCCGCCGACTCGCATACCCTGTATGGTGAGTTGTATCATTGGCCGGCGGCGGTATGGCCGAAAGGGGCTATGCTGGATGTGAAGGAGTGGGATACCGGAAAGCCGCTGGGGCGAATCCCGCAGGTAGAACGCACCTATTCCGTCATAGGGAATATGAACGAATACCAGGTGGCAATTACGGAAAGCACGTGGGGAGGACGTCATGAGCTGGTCGACACGACCGGCATAGTGGATTACGGAAGCCTGATTTATATTGCTTTGCAACGTTCCAAGACAGCCCGTGAAGCGATAAAAGTGATGACAGACTTAGTCAGGGAGCATGGTTATTGCAGTTCGGGCGAATCATTCTCGATCGCCGACAAAAACGAAGCGTGGATCATGGAGCTTATCGGGAAAGGGGTAGGAAATAAAGGCGGCGTATGGGTGGCTATCCGTATCCCCGACGAGTGTATCTCGGCACATGCCAACCAGTCGCGGATTCAACAGATCCCTTTCGACGACAAGGAAAACTGTATGTATGCCCCCGATGTCGTCTCTTTTGCCCGTGAGAAAGGGTATTTCAGCGGGAAAGACAGGGATTTTAGTTTTGCTAAAGCGTATAACCCCTATGACTTCGGCGGTTTACGCGCCTGTGAAGCCCGCGTATGGTCTTTCTTCCGCAAATACGACAAGACGATGGACCGGTATACCGACTTCATCAAGGGCGACCCCTCGAAAGAGCCGATGCCTTTGTATATCAAGCCCGACAGGAAACTCTCCGTGCAAGACGTCCAGCAGTGTATGCGCGATCATTTTGAAGGTACAGAACTGTGTATGACCGAAGATGCTGGGGCAGGGCCTTATAAGGTACCTTACCGTTGGCGTCCGATGAACTTTGAAGTAGACGGGGAAACGTATCTGAACGAACGCGCTATTGCCACGCAACAGACAGGATTTGTCATTGTGCCCCAAATGCGTAACTGGCTGCCTGATGAAGTCGGGGGAGTTCTCTGGTTTGGCGTTGATGATGCCGACATGGCTGTTTTTACACCTGTTTACAGCTCTGTTACGGCCACGCCCGAATGTTACCGCACGGGCAACGGCAACATGATGACCTTCTCGTGGACGTCGGCCTTCTGGATGCATAACTGGGTAGCCAATATGGCCTATCACAAGTACAGTTTTATGATTGAAGATATCCGTAAAGTGCAGGGAGAGCTGGAAAGCGGCTATAAGGAGATGCTTCCCGCCATCGACAAGGCGGCATTGGAACTCTACGACAACGACCCCGCCGAAGCCCGTAAGTTCCTGACATGGTTCAGCTCCACAACGGCAGACAGCGCCACGGAACGCTGGAAAAAGCTGGGCGAATACCTGCTGGTCAAATATATCGACGGTAACGTCAAAAAAGAAGAAAACGGACGGTTCAAACAAAACGGTTACGGCCTGTCCGACTATCCGGATTTCCCCGGTTACGACGAGACCTATTACCGCAGCATCGTAAAAAGCGCAGGCGACCGCCTGAAGGTGAAAGACTAACTTACCACTGCCGGTATTGTTCGAATGTCAGCCCCTCGAAACCGGGTATCACACGGTATACCTTATCCCTGATCGACTCTTCCGCGTTAGTCGTACTCAGCCCGATGACCCGCATACCGGCTGCCGTACCGGACTGTATGCCGGCAAATGAATCTTCAAAGACCAGACAGTCACCGGGCGGAACGCCCAGATCCGAAGCCGCCAGCAGGTAACACATCGGATCGGGTTTCCCCCTCGTGATCCGGTCGGCGGTGACAAGCGTATCGAACAGGCTTCTGAGCAACGGGTGGAGGGCAAACGCCCGTTCCATCTTCGCATGATCCGAACTGGTAACCAATCCCGTTTTCACCCCATTCTCCTTTAACAGGGAAAGGAACGCCATGGCTCCGGGCATAAGCGGAATCGGCATCCTGCTCTCGTACTCGGCCGATTCGCGGAGAATCATCTCCTTAAAGCCGTCGGAACGGTCGGCAAAATAGGTGTCAATGATATTGGGGAGCGTTGTCCCTTTGATGACATGGGCAAAATTCCTGATCCCGGTTTGGTAACGTTCCCCCGCTTCATCCCAAAACAGGTCATAAATGGGTTCGGTATCGGCAATTACGCCGTCAAAGTCAACTAATGCAGTCTTTATTGATTTCATCTTTTGTTTTACAATTCATTTATTTCTCTACCATGCTCATCAGCCAGTCGATGAAGAGATTGGAGGCAAAAATAAGAGCGATTGTTGCGTAAAGGATTTTTATATTGATCCTTTTAAACAATTGGTAGATCACCGTACCCATGGCAAAGAGAATGACGAATAACAGGCCGGTCAGGGAGAGGATTGAACAATCGCCGGGCAGGACAGGTACGACAGGCAAAGGGTCGATCACATGAGCCGCTGCCAACCCGGAGGCGACGAGAACGGCTGCGATGACAAACAGCAGTACGACGGCAAACGTTCGGATCACCCTCGTCCGGTATTCCGTCAGGTATAGCGCATACTGCGCCAGAAAGAGGGTGATGAACGGATAGGCGGGCAGGGCATATACGCTTTGTTCGCCCGAAAAGATGGAGCAGAACAGGATAATGCATACCAATGCGGTCAGGCTGAATAGTTTTATTTTCTCCATAGCGCATATGCGCCTCCACATCTCTTTCAGGAAACGGCCGAAAGGGAGGGCAGGCCTGAGGCGTTTCAACCCGAAGAGGGAGAAGAAAAAGAAAAGCGTCCACGGCATGAATCCGGTCATGAGCGAGAGAGGATCAAACCGGCTTACCCAATGGGCGTTTCCCGCCAGGACGGCTTGCAGAAAAGCGTCTCCCCCCTGTTTCCATGCCGCCACATACCATATCAGGGGCAGGAAAAGCGAAGAGATACCCGTATATAACAGGGCTTTCAGAATGGTGCGCAACCGGTGTTTGTTCAGGATCAGCAGATACGTGCCGAATATGAATAGCGGAAGCAGAATACTTGTCAGCCCCTTTGTCAGTACCGCACATCCTGTCAGGAAAGGAATAATGACGGGCAATCCTTTTAGTTCCAGTTTATTTTCCCATCGATACATCGTATACAACGCCAACACCATAAAAGCGGTAAACAGCATATCCGCCTCCGTTGTCATCCCCGCCCGGTGTGTTTCCACACAGGTAAGCAACAGCAAAGTACTGATAAACGCCTCCTGAAACTTGATCCGTTCACCGAAAAACATGAGGGAGCACCCGATCAGCAGGATGAAGGCAAAAACCGATGGAAGACGGGATGTAAAGTCCGACACATATCCCTGATGATAGGAGAAAGCCGCCATCAGCCAATGCGCCATAGGTGGGTGGTAGGCCACGGCGGAGGACGGCGGCAACACCCAGTTACCACTCTCAAGCATCGAAGCGGCAACGGCAGCATTGCAGGGCTTCCCACCTGTGGTAACCTGTTCGATACCGCTCCACGGCAAGACAGAGATAGCACAAATGATGACGACCAATGTGATTGGCTTTTGCAGATATAAATATTGAAGAAATGGTGTACGCATATGCATTACAGATTACAACCCGGTTCGTCTTGAAACAGAGTACAAAAGAACGGGAATTTTTGTTCAAGAGCAAAAAAAATTGATTAATTTCGCAAATAACGCGAATTAGAGTCCCACGACGGTAATGGTTTTGGCGCCTGCGGTCTCTTTTCGCATATATATTTTGTCGTCCCATTTCCTTTCGGGGCGGCGATCGAAGATGGCGAGCCAGCCCTCCTTGCAGCCGTAGCTATCCATGTAGCGGGCGGTTTGTTCGATGCCCTCTTTTAAAGTCTTTTCGCCGCGCCATATTTTGAGTTCTATCGGGTATTTTTGCTCCTCATAGACAAGGCAGATGTCTAAGAATCCTCTTCCTGCCGTCATTTCGCGGTGGATTTGTCCGCCTCCGTTGACAACCCGTTGCAGAAAAGCCATCAGGATCAGATGGGGCGCGGCCTCTTTGTACTCAAAACGCTCTTCCCATATCTCGCTGTTTTCTCGCCAAAACTGCTGGAAATCACGCATCAGGAAGTCCATGTCGATGCGTCCGTCTTTCAGGTAACGGGGCATTTGGTAAGGATATTGGGGGTCAAGCAGGGTGTCCTGCTCGTTGAAATTCAGGGTACGGACAATCACTTCGGCATAAATCGGGTTGGCAGGCTCAAAACCGCCGCGAGTGTCGCGTATCAATCCCAGGTCCCGGACGTAGGAATAGTCGTCCGAAAGTTTGTCGGTGTTTCCTTTCTCGCCTGTGATCAGCGGTTGAATGACCTTCCGCACACGCTCTTCCTTCAGTCGCTCGAGCAGGCTGTCGATATGCGTGTCGCGGCGCAGGATGATATT
>JAISQD010000003.1 GCA_031274415.1 Tannerellaceae bacterium
TAACAGCCCTCACGCCTGCCGTAGCGGGAACGGAAAACCATCCTGAGGGCAGTAACGGCTCGTTCAGCTTCACCGTCGCCCTGACAAAAGAGGCCGGCGCCATCACCGCTACGGTAACAACCGGCGTCATTACCGCCACCGCCTTCACGCCTCAGAAACGCATCGACCTGTCGCTCATCGACGACCTGACGATACGCATCCTCAACACCGGCAACGTGACGACAGGCGAATTAACGCTCGCCCTCTCCGGCGCCAACGCGAACGCCTTCACCCTTCCGTCAACGCGGGTAAGCAGTATGCCGGTCACTGCCTATGCGCACGTCACACTCACGCCCCGCGCCGGCTTGGCGGATGGGATCTACACAGCCACGCTGACCGTCAGCGAAGACGGCACAACGCTCGCAACGATAGACATCACCTATACCGTCACGACGACCGGCCTTGCCGACATCCCGACGGCAAAAGCCCTGAAAGCCTGGATGCAAGACGGCGGCCTGCTGCACGTCAACGGCCTGACCGCCGGCCAGCCCTGGAGCGTGCACACCATCTCTGGCGCCCTCGTACATTATAATATAGCCGACAGCGCCGAAGCAACCGTCCGCCTGACCGCTCGCGGCATCTATATTGTTAAATCCGGCGCTGCCGTAGTGAAAACGGCATATTAATGTAGTTGAGAATTGAGAGTTGGGAGTTGAGAGTTGAGAGGCTCTCGTAGAGAGTTAACATAGATAGGCAGCACCCTGAGGGTGCTGCCTACATTGTATTGTATGGCATTCGTTATTGGCGTACTAAAACATACATTTTAATGCGTCGACCCTGAGTTAGGTAATTGATAATTGGTAATTCCCAATAAATTGTATATCTTTATCTCGTTGTTTTATTCAGGCTATGACAAATAAACGTAATATACCGTTCAGGATGAAAAAGATAGTGATACCGGTTATTTCACTCCTTATTGCATACGTGATACCTGTGGATTCGTTGGGACAGACGTATGACGCCCTGTGGAAACAGGTGGAGCAGGCGAAGAAAAAAAGCCTGCCTCAAACGGTGATACAACTGACGGATAAGGTATTCCAAAAAGCCGAGGCGGAAAAAAATTCCACCCAGATGCTAAAAGCCTTTACCGAACGTGCCTCCTATCGCGAACTGATAACGCCGGACAGCTTCTATGTCGATCTGGAAAAGATGGAGGAATGGGTAAAAACGTCCGGCGTACCGACGGATTGCGCCATTCTTCATCTCCTGCTGGCAGACCAATATGCGACTTTTGCCTCGATGAACCGGCGGCAGCTTGGAGAGCATGCGGAAATAGTCGATAATCCGCCGGTCGATATCCGTCAATGGAGCGGCAATATGTTCAGGCAAAAGACGCTGGATCATATCCGTAAATCCTTTGAAGACCAGCTGTTATTGACCAACGCCACTACGGTAGATTACATACCCTTCCTTACAAAAGGAGAAACGAGCGACTACTATGATCATGACCTCTTTCATCTGCTTTCCCGCCACAGTGTGGAGGTGTTAAACAAGATTCTCTTTTTAGACGGCGATTCGGTCGTCACGAGAGAACTTGACACTATTTTTGATCGTATAAGCCGCGTATATAGGGAGAAAGGCAACAACGACGCACTGTTGCTTGCCACGCTGGACAGTCTCCAATGGCGGAACAAAAACAGAAATGATACGACCTACCTGCAAACGCTCGACAGCCTGATCGCCTTGAATGTTTCCCGCGACCTGAACGTAGAGGTTTACCTGGCTAAGATACGTGACTTAAAAGATAAAAATGAACTGACGGCCGCCCTGCAAACCTGCGAAGAGGCGCTGGCCAAGTATCCCCGCTATAAACGGATTAACGCCGTGAAGGCCATGAAGCAGGAGATACTGAAACCGGCGCTTTCGGTCTCTACCGGTAAGACCGTATACCCTTCCGGCGAGATAAAGCTGCATGTCACGCACCGTAACTTAGACGGTTTTACCGTACACTATCACCGGACAGATCACCCAGCCCGGAAGACGGTGGAACACATACGGCTTATCCGTCCGGAGAATTACATGCCAAAAGATACCACATTCACGTTAAAAGCTCCTGATGACGAAGGACTTTATACCATACGGATCGTACCGGATGCCAAAACAGGGGAGATACCGGATCATGTCGTGGCATCCACCCGTTTGAAAACGCTTACACGTAAACTGCCTTCCGGACGGTTTGAGATTGTCGTATTGGACGCAATGAGCGGCCAACCGGTGGCGGGAGCTACCGTACGGCTTTATACCAATAAAAAGGGAACGATGACGGAAACAGCCGTTTATACTGTCAACGAAGACGGTAAAATCGAGTTGCCGTGGAACAATACAGACCAACAGATCAGTGCAGAGAAGGGCAAAGACAGGTTCATGTTTCCGCAATATGTCATGAACCATGGCGATTACCGGTTCAGCACGGAAAGGGAGGTCATACAAAACGTCACATTACTGACCGACCGCTCATTATACCGTCCCGGACAGACCGTCTATGTAAAAGGGATCGTTTACAATCAGGTATCCGATTCGGCCCGGGTTGTGCAAGGAAAGGCGTTGGCGTTGGCGTTGGTTGACGGGAATAACCGTAAGATAGGGGAAAAAGAGGTTCAGTCAAACGAATACGGATCTTTTACCACCGAATTTATACTGCCCGCCGCCGGACTAAACGGGGTCTATACCCTCAGTACCGGCCAATGGAGCGCCACGATACGGGTGGAAGAATACAAACGCCCGACGTTCGACCTGACTTTCGAACAGCCGGAAGAGGCTTACCGCCTGGGCGACACCATAGAGGTAAAAGGCACGGTAAAGACCTTCAGCGGGATCACCGTGCCGGAAGCGCCTGTACAATACACCGTGACCCGCACCCTGAACAACCGGTGGGGATGGATGCCGGACGACAAAACACTGGTCGCTTCAGGCAGTGTGACGGCAAACGGCGACGGGGAGTTTGCCATCCCCCTTCGCCTGGTACCCGGAGAAGAAAAGAGACCGGACAGCAGATGCTATACCTATATCGTGGAAGCGCATGTAACCAATCCGGCCGGAGAAACACAAACGTCGCAAACCCGTTTGGCCGCAGGAAACCGGCCGTTCGTACTGTATGCGGATATCCCGAAACAGATCAACAGGGACGATTCCATCCGCGTCACGTTCGAAGCCTCCAACCTGTCCGGCCGGCCGGTCAAAGTGGAAGGAAGCTACCGGCTGTATCCCTTTACCGATTACGAAAACCGGATAGCGACGGAACAACCGGTATTGGCCGGCCGGTTCGTCTCCAACACGGAAATGGACATGCCCGGATGGCAAACGCTCCCCTCCGGCGCATACAGGGTGGCGTTGTCGGCAACAGACGCTCAGGGAAACGAAGCCCTCTTTGATACGGAAACAATCCTTTTTTCGATCAACGACTCCCGTCCCGCAACAGACGCCCCCATATGGTATTATCCTATCGAAGAGACCTTTGACCATGCGCATCCGGGAGCGTTTATCTTCGGGACATCTGAAAAAGATGTCTATGCCATGATGGATATCTTTTCCGGCAACGAACATATAGAAAGCAGGATCATACAGCTTTCCGATACCGTCATGCGATTCGAATACCCGTATAAAGCCTCATACGGGGACGGTTTATCCATCGTTTTTTGCTTTGTAAAGAACGATGAAATATACCAGAAAGAGATCCGGATGCAACGGCGCTTGCCCGACAGGAAACTGCGCATGACATGGGACGTGTTTCGCGATAAGCTGCGTCCCGGACAGCAGGAAGAGTGGAAACTGACGGTAAAAACCGCTGGGGGAGCACCCGCAGAAGCCGAAATGGTAGCCCTGATGTACGACGCATCCCTGGATAAGATATGGAAAAAAGAACAGACGCTGGATATCTATCCACGCCTGAAGATTCCCTCGACGCATTGGACATACGCCTATTCAGGAACAGCATACTATAATTTCTGGTTTCTACAAACGAATTATCCCTTTCCGGGACTTCAATACGACCGCTTCCCGCCGGAATACCGGAATGAAATGATTATCACCGGTTACGGCAGAATGGGACAGACAAAAACCAGAAGCGCCTACTCGACGCTGGCGGCAGCTCCTTTCCCGGAAAAAGATGCCGTGATGCAACCGGTTATGGAAGACTCCGCGACGCCTGACGGTTTGCGCACCAACTTTGCCGAAACAGCGTTCTTCTATCCGCAACTGCGTACCAATCCGGCGGGTGAAATCATCCTCTCCTTTACCATACCCGAAAGCCTGACCCGCTGGAACTTTCTCGGTTACAGCCATACAAAAGAGATGATGACCGGGACATTGAGCGGTGAAGCGACAACCGCCAAGGAATTTATGCTTGTCCCTGCCCTGCCGCGTTTCGTACGTACCGGAGACCGGACATCCGTAGCGGCATCGGTCGTCAACATGACAGGGAAAGAGCTGTCGGGGACGGTGACATGGACGCTCTTCGATCCGGTGACGGAAAAGGTCATCGAGACACAAAAAAAAGCATTCCGGACAGAAGCGGGAGAGACCGTCCCCGTCAGTTTTATGTTTACCGCCACCGCGGCATACGACATCGTAGGATGCCGCATGGTCGCCGAAAGCGAATCGTTCAGCGATGGCGAACAACACCTGTTGCCCGTCCTTAGCAACAAAGAATATGTGACCGAGACGGTCGCCATGCCGGTACGGGGACATCAAAGGCGTGAATTTGCGTTGGAGACGCTGTTCAATAACGACAGCAAAACGGCGACCAACCGCCGGTTGACCGTAGAATTTTCAGCCAATCCGGCATGGTATGCCATACAGGCTCTGCCATCCATCAGCCTGCCGGCAGACGATAACGCCGTCTCATGGGCTACGGCATGGTATGCCAACGCCCTGGCAACCTATATCGTACAGGCGCAGCCGGCTATCAAAACGTTGTTCGACACATGGAAACAGCAGCAGGGAGGAACAAAAGAGACGCTCATCAGTAACCTGCAAAAAAACCAGGAACTGAAAAACATCCTGCTCGAAGAATCCCCATGGTTGGTAGAAGCCAAAACGGAGACGGAACAAATGGAACATATTGCTACACTGTTCGATCTCAGCAACAGGGAAAACAACCGGCTCGCCGCGCTTACCAAACTGAAAGAGTTACAGCTTAATAATGGCGCATGGACATGGTACAAAGGGATGAGTGGCAGCCTCCATATCACCCATTTTCTGGTAGAAGCCTTTGCCCGCCTGTCTAACCTGACCGGAAAACCGCTGGAAGGCGACGCCTCAGACCTGTGCAGGGCGGCTTTCCGCTTCCTGCATGCCGAAGCATTGGAAGAGTACCGCGACATACAACAGGAAGCGCGGCAATACAAGATCAAACCTTCCGGCATTTCCGGCACGGCATTGCAATACCTCTATCTTGTGGCCATATCGGGAGAAAAAGTCCCGGCAAGCAATGCGGAAGCGTATACCTACTTCCTCAACAAGGTACATGAATCCATCACCGACCTGTCGTTGACGGGAAAAGCGCATGCCGCGATCATCCTGTCGAAAGCCGGCCGTAGCACGGAAGCTGACGCATTTATCGCTTCCCTGAAAGAGCATGCCGTCCAAACCGATGAGCAGGGATTGCATTTTGCCTTTAACGAAAGTCCTTATACGTGGACGGGATTGAAAATACCTGCCCACGTCAGCGTAATGGAAGCCTTCGAGACGGTAGCAGGAGACAAAGCGGCGGTAGACGAAATGAAATTATGGCTGTTGAAACAAAAACAGACCCAGCAATGGCATTCGCCTGTCGCTACGGCAAATGCCGTGTACGCCCTGTTGCAGTGGGGCGGCGACAATCTGTTGAAGAATCAGGGAGACCTGCGCGTCACCATAGGAAACAAGACGATCAAAACCGGTTCACCTTCCGGGACGCCTGTGCCGGGTATCCGGTATATCAAAGAGACCCTTACGGATACGCACGTCAAGAAAGCAGTCGTAGAAAAGCAGGATGACGGCATTGCGTGGGGAGCGATTTATGCGCAGTACAGGGAAGATATGGATAAAATAGGCCAACAGGGAGGTGAGCTGAATGTAGAAAAGAAGCTTTATGTAGAGCATATTGAAAACGGAAAGAAGAGGTGGACGCCCGTTACGGCAGATACGCCGTTAAAAATAGGTGATCACGTCATCTCCCGCATAACCATCCGGGCCGACAGAAGCATGGATTTCGTACAACTGAAAGATCAGCGGGGAGCTTGCTTCGAGCCGGCCGGCCTCCTTTCCGGTTATATCAGGGGACAGGGATGCAGCTATTACGTAACCGTCAAAGATGCTTCCACCCACTTTTTCTTCGATTCCCTGCCTAAAGGCGTACATGTCGTTGAATATGGTTATCGTGTGAGCCGTGCCGGCGTTTATGAAAGCGGTTTGGCAACCATTCAGTCGGCTTACGCGCCGGAATACGCGTCACATTCCGGATCAATGAAGATCATCATCATCACACAATAATACGAAGAAAATCAGGGAATCAAACAACCATAAGCCTGTGTTTTTCATAAATGTCATATATTTATGATATTTTAAAAGGAAAAAAAAGGAAAATAATTTGTTCTCTAAAAATATTCTTATATTTGTTCCAATTATACTCTTAATCTAATAATTTATAAATATGGGAATGAAATTTAATAATGAAGGTGATGGCAGCGCTGTTGGAGTATTACATAATGCGTTGGCGTATGGTACTACGGTAAAAGGTGATGTAACTACTGATGGTGATTTTCGCCTCGACGGTAGAATAGAGGGTACAATAAGTTGTGGCGGCAAGATTGTCATCGGGCCGACTGCTCAGGTAGAAGGGGATATTATCTCTGTCAATGCGGAAATTTTGGGTGCAGTAGTCGGCAGTATTACCACGAGTGAAGTGTTAGTGCTGAAACCAACAGCTGTTATCAAAGGGGTGATTACCACTCAGGCGTTGGTGGTTGAACCAAGTGCGAAATTCTCCGGAACATGTAATATGGCGTTAAATGAAAAAGAGCCAGCGATAGAGGAGCTTGAACCCGAAAAATTGCCTTTAATCGAGAAACGTCCTCCTGCCCCGGTAGTGACAAAGCATGGTAAAGATTTTAGCGAGAGCATTAAAATCAGCAGTGATGATGAATAATTCTTTCAATGGAGGTCACATCAAAAAAAAGGAGTAGAAAGTGAATCATTTCTACTCCTTTTTTTATTCAATTGATATACCGGTCTGTCAGACTTCCAAGCTATAAGGCTGCCGTATCGGATTACTGCGGCGTTTGTTTGCTTCGCTGTCAAAAAAGAACTCTTCTTTTTCCGGATTCCATGTCAACTTGCGTTCCAACTCGTAACACAGATTCACGATATGGCATAACGATGCCGTACGATGTCCTATCTCTACCGTGCTGAGAGGCTGTTTGCGCGTCTTCATGGCGTTAAGGAAATCGTTGTAATGATCGTCGCTCCTGTACAGCTTGACCTCATTCTCGCCGATTACCTGATCTTTCAACTTGGCGGGTATCGTTTCAAAGAAGCCACGGCTAATGTCGATCACCCCGTCATCACCGATAAAACGAACTCCATTCCCCTCGCTTTTACGGAAATACTCATGCGTCATAATCGTGCCATTGGCATAGCGCATGGTCAACACTTTCAGCTCTTTTCCATCGGCGGGGATAAATTCGATAGGGCCTGATCCGTCCATACCCATCGCCCATTGGGCAATGTCGAACATGTGTGCACCCCAGTCGCAGATCATCCCTCCGCCATACTCCTTATAATTGCGCCAATTGGGGAACGTATTGCGTTCCATTGGAGGAGCCAGCTCTTCATTGTAGACGTTCATGGGAGCCGGACCGATCCACCTTTCCCAATCAAGGGTCTTGGGCAGCGGCTGCGCCGGCAGGTCGTATTTCACGGGAGGAGGCCCGACCGTCACTTTGATCTCCTTTATTTCGCCGATGTATCCGTTACGCACCAGTTCGCAGGCATGTCTGAAATTTTGCCACGAGCGTTGCATGTTTCCGACCTGCAACACCCTGCCGTATTTCTCTACGGCATTTGCCATCGCACGCCCCTCTTCAATGCTGTGCGACATGGGTTTTTCCACATATACATCTTTTCCGGCGCGGCAGGCTTCGATCGTTTGTACGGCATGCCAATGGTCGGGAGTAGCGATGATCACGCCGTCAATATCTTTCCTGGCAAGCAGCTCCCGGTAGTCGGCATATTGCTTAAACCCTTTATAGGCCTGCCCTTTTGCTTTTGCCGTCTCCTTATCCACAAGTTCCTGCATCGCCTGCAACTGCCGAGATTCACAATCGGAAGCGGCAATCAGGTTCGCCCGGTTTGCAAACGCACCACCCAAAGTCCAACGTCCTTGCGCGCCGCAACCAATAATTCCCAGATTAATCTGATCACTCGGAGCAACAAAACCTGTCCCTCCCAATACCTGACGGGGTAAAATAGTAAATAGCGCTGCTGTCAAAGCGCCCTCTTTAAGAAAATTCCTTCTGTCCATAAGTAGTATTATATTTGTTTATGTAATAATCTCTAAAACCATACAAAACTAAAAAAAAAATCTTGATAAACATCAATAATCTATTTTTATTACATTTTTACACTAGTGTCCACTAAAAACCATTAACATTCGTTGCAACATACTATAAATCATTGTTTTTAATAGCTAAATCCCGCGTGTACTTTTGAATTGACTAATTTTACCCCTTGTGTCAAAAT
>JAISQD010000011.1 GCA_031274415.1 Tannerellaceae bacterium
AGCAATCCAGCCTCCCTCCACAGCGCATTTCTGGATTGCTTCAGGCTGCGCCTTCGCAATGACGGCGCCCGTCATTTATGCTTGTTTATTTCTTAAAATATCAAAACTCGCAATGACGCTTCTCCCGCACTATTCACTATTCGTTGTTCACTATTCACTATTTTGTCTTGCAAACAAGACAGAAATGCCCTATATTTGTTTCGTCAACAGAACAAAATAGAGAATCGTGGATAAAAATAGTCTAAAAATAGTCATCGCCGACAATCAGGCTGAGGTGCCTAAATACAAGGTAATTCCAAGGGATTTTACTTTTGAGGAGTTTGGAAATTATGTTTTTACCGGCATACGAAGAGCCGGGAAATCCTATCTGCTTTACCAGAGGATGCAACAATTGCTTGCCCAAGGGGTAGGGTGGGACGAAATGCTGTATGTCAACTTTGAGGATGAACGTCTTGTGGGAATGGCCGTCGACGACTTGAACCTGTTGCTGGAGCTTCATTTAGAGATGTATGGCAAGAAGCCTGTCCTTTTTCTTGATGAGATCCAGAATATAGCGGGATGGGAAAAGTTTGCCCGCCGCATGGCCGATACCAAACACAGGGTTTACATCACGGGAAGCAACGCAAAAATGCTGAGCAAAGATATCCAATCCGTTCTTGGCGCGCGTTATATCGCTGTTGATGTCTACCCATACGACTTTAAAGAGTTCCTGACGGCAAACGAGATCAGCGTTTCCCACAACACCTTGCTGTCAACGGAAAGCAAAGCCGTAATTTTGAGGAAATTCAACGATTACTTCTATTTTGGGGGATTCCCCGAAGGCGCCTCCCTCTTCGCCAAACGGGATTACCTGACAAGCGTGTATCAGAAGATATACCTGGGCGATATTGCCACCCGTCATTCCGTAGAAAACACCTTTGCCTTGCGTATTCTGTTTAAGAAATTAGCGGAAAGCATCAAGCAACCCATGTCGTTTACCCGCATAGCCAATATCGTTTCATCAACAGGCGCCAAAGTGGGTAAAAATACCATTATCAATTATATAGAGTATGCAAAAGATGCCTGGCTTATCACCTCTATATCGAATATAGCCGGCAAACTTGTGGATAAAGAGACAAACCCGAAGTATTACTATACCGACAATGGCATCCTGAATCTTTTCCTGCTCGACGGGAATACCTCCCTGTTGGAGAACTTGGTAGCTATACACTTGTTGCGCAAATATGGGCGCAGCGATGCCGTCTTTTTCTACAACAAAGATATTGAGGTCGATTTCTATATCCCTGATGAATACACGGCTATTCAGGTGTCATATGCGCTTGATCATGATGATGGCACATTTGACCGGGAAGTGAATGCGCTACTGAAAATAACGAAAGTTTTAACATGTAACAGACTGCTAATCATCACACGGGACACCGAACAGACCCTGGAATCGGACAACAAAACAATCGAGATTATCCCCGCATGGAAATGGCTGCTGCAAATTTAATTCACGGAACTGACAAAATGCTAAAACAGGGCCTGAAAACAGCCGTTTCACGTCCTGAGTGACAAATTGTCAAAAACACCCCCGCTGAAAACCGTTTTTTTGCCCCAAAATCCCTCCGAAAATGGGAGAAATAGCGAATTTGAGGGTTTTGGAAAATACATTTTGTCAGCAATTTAAGGACTTTAATGCCTTTAACGACCTTAATAGGCCTGTTTTCATATCATCTATCTGCAAATTAACTGAAATTAGCATGAATATGTCAATCTCGTTAGGTGTAGAAAAAGAGCGAAAATGGGGTGTAAAAAATGTTGATTTAACGAAATCTTACATAATCTTAACTGATTCCGGAGATTTTCCGGCATCACTTTCAGAAATGACGCTTATGATTTTGGGAAAACACGGCCATGTTTTTGGAAAATCATAAGCATCATTTCGGGCAATAATGCCTATGTTTTTAGTGAAAGAATGCAAACGACCCCTCAAAACAGGCATAAAATTATATAAAACGGCAATTTTCATCCTTTTTTATCCCCCTTTTTTAAATGTTAAAGATAGCGAAATGGGCTTTTTACTTGACATAATGATAGAAATTAACTGTTTTTAGCATTAAAAACAACGAAATAGATACCCTATTTGGATGTTGTTTTTATTTTTTTTACACTCAACAAGTATACGCCGCCTGCAGAACGTTGTTCGGAAAACTTATCATAGCTCATCCGATATAGCCGCCTGCATAAAGGGTATTTTATTGAAGAGACCACTATTCGCTCTGATGTTGAACAATTTTTGGATTCGTTTGATGTGTTCAGCGCCCTTAATATGGAGGATACTATTCCCGATTTTGTCTTTGCCGAAAAACACCGTCCGCGCGGAACGCACTATTTGTTTCTGCTGATTTATGCCATCAAAAAATCATTGCGCATTCGGTTTTCATATTCCAAATTTCAGGGTAACGATTTGTCCGAACGCTATGTCGAACCTTATGCCCTGAAAGAAGTGCGCGGACGCTGGTATGCCGTCGGTCGAAGCGTCGGACAAAGAGACATGAAAAGTTACGGACTTGACCGTATAATTAATCTTGAAATTACCGACAATAAGTTTACAAAAGATGCGTCGGTAAATTTGCCGGAAAAATTCCGCGACAGTTTCGGCATCTATTCTTCAGATGAATACCCTGTGGAAGATGTCATTCTCTCGTTTGATGCGGAAGACGGACATTACCTGAAATCGCTACCTCTACATTCCTCGCAAGAAATCATAAAAGACACTGATGATGAATTTATTGTCCGCCTGCACTTGAAAATTACACACGATTTTGTGATGGAAATTCTCTCCCGCAGTTGGTCGTTGAAAGTGATTCAACCCGCTTCATTACGCCAACGAATATACGAAATTTACCGCTCGGCTTTGAAACGCAACGATGTTTAAAAGTAATACTTTGCAAATGATAACAGATCGCTCAACTTATCGAACATATCAGGCGTATTCCGGTAATCCAACTGCGGAGTAACAGTCTCAAAACAGCGTTCCAACACTGCTTTTTTCTCCGTATACAGCGAGCCATCAAAACCGTGCAGATAGAGGATTTTGGACATAATCGATTTATTTTGGCTATTTTTTATACAGGTTTTCGTATTTGTCGATAATCAGATCTATAATTATTCAACAATTACTTTTACCTTAATAATACCTAATTTCTGCCAAGTCCCCTGCCGTAATTCGGTTCTTGAACGAACATTCTGCTTTATGTCAGATGATTCACTTAATTTAGAAGCATTCCATATTTTAAAATAGTCTTTCCCGTTTTTAAGATAATAATGTAATACGGCTTCTTTGCTTTCTAAAATCGAATTTTTAAATTCATCCTTATCAATAGGTTCGTATTCAATTGGCAGTTTTTCTTTTTTGTTATTACTGTTTTCACACTCGTCTGATAAAAATCGTTTTTGTTCAACATAGTCTTCGTTCTTTATCTCTTCAATAATACTGGCGTCGTTTGCCTTATCATATTCTATATGGCATTTAGAGCACAAAATTTTTACTTTTTCCTCATAAGGTTTATGGGCATCAAGAAATAATTTACGGAATTCTTCTAAATCAACAGAAATTAATCCATCACCATTTACGAAATCCTCTAAAATATTCGCTATTATTTTGGGTCGCTCCATACCCGTACGATGGGCAATTTCAAGAGCATCTGTGCGTCCACATTTTTTATTTTCACACTTTCCTACCGTTTTTTTATAGCTTTTCATAGAGCTATTTACATCATTTCGACATTTACCTCCTAAATAACGGTGAAATTCATCAATTGTACCAATAAATACTTAAAATGATATTATTCGTATATGGGCTACCAATATGTATTTGGCATTGAACAAACTATATCCTACATAAAAGTTTCGGCAGAAGATAATGCAAAGTGTTTGGTGGATCACCCATATTTCAGTGGTAAAGATAAAAACCCCGATACCAAATGAATGATACCGGGGCAAAGCTGTAAAAAGTTTCAACGTCAATTAAAAACTTATAGTTCTACAGCCAATAATTCTTTTCCTAATTTATGCAAAGCATCTTCTATTTTCTTTGCCTGTGATTCCCTTGGTTTGCTTACACCTGATGTATAACGCTGTATTTGCCTTTGATTTATTCCGGTAAGCCTCTGCAATGCTGCATTTGTAAATATACCACTGTAATGCCTTAATAAACTTTCCGGATCAAAGTGAAACACTAATTCATATTCCGAATTAAAAATTTCCGGTATTTCATCACCATCTTCACACATTCCTTCCAAATGAAATTCAACGGCTTCATTCATTTGTTTTTTAAGTTCTTCAAATGTTTTTCCGGTAGCAACTGCAATTCCATCACCTATATTAACGTATGCAGAATAATTATTCTCTGTCATTCCTACTGTAACTACAATTTTTTCCATACTTCTGCTTTTTTTATTAGCAGGGCTTAAAGCCCTGCTTGAATTAAAATACTCTTTGCCGTGTTTGGTTCTAAATCATCACTTAGTTTTCCGGGTACGGTTACTTTTCCCTTTTTTGTTGGGTGTTTGAATTGTCGATGATCACCCCTTGTTTTTACGAGAAACCAGCCATCTGATGTTATTAGCTTGATTATCTCTTTTACTTTCTAGACTTTCATATAACTATTTGTTTTTAATTGACACGTCAAAGATAGTTGTAAAATTACAACTATTCAAACATCTGGCGTATTATTTTCTATAAGATGAAAGATTTAACATTTAAAAAGAAAATGATGCCTTGCTACCCCAGCAAAACACCCCCTAAAAGTAAACTACGTATAAAATATTATTTTCGGATGCTGATATATTCAGCGTTCACGATTTTTGTATTTGGGTTTTTAGAGAAAATTTCTTGTTTTCGTTCCTTCACACCCCATTTGATGAATAGGAACTTCTTAGGCACAATCTGTTCTACATACATCAAGCTATTTGTTCCAGCCTCTTATTCTCCACTTTTAGACTGTTTATCAGTTCCAAATCTTCTGTACGATACTTTTTGTATTCGGATAGTTTTAATTCAAGCCTGCCGATTATTTGCCGGACATTTTCCATGTGGCGGTGTAAAGTGTAACGGCGGTAACTATCTTTTTGTCACTTCGCCTCCCTATTTTCCTGAAATAGCAAAATGATAATTTTACCCCTCTGAGAATCGTCTGTATCGCACCGCGGGACGAGCTGCTCGGTTCCATCGACGAAAACAGGGGGTTAAGGAAATACACTTTGTCGTTGAATTGGACAAAATAGTGGATAATTGGTAGCTACATTGCTTATTCTATGACTATTTTAATCGTTTAACGGTGTATAAGCGCTCTTTTTGTCAGTTTGGAATTGGATGGGGTTTTGGAGCAGTTTTGGCGTTAATTTTTGTCATTTTAATGTTTGTAAACGGGCGATTAAGACTTGTTTGCAAGATATCCGGCTCTTCCCGGAAAAACATCTGGATGTTACCCGGGAAACATCTGGATGTTTTTAAAAATCTCTTAGATGTTTTCGGGGTAACATCCAAGAGATTTCCAACTATTTTCTCGAGATTGTTATCATTTCGGACGGAAGAGCGGATTTTTCGGGCAAAAATGGAGAAAAATGTGCAAAGTACGTGTTAGCGGAAAATGGCGTTTTAACTAAAATGTGTCACGGATACGGGGTTTTTGCTGACTATTTGTATTTTGGAAGAGGATGGCTGGCTGTCGATCAGATACTGGCCAGTTTTTGCTTGTAATAAGCGTATCTGCCCAATACTTCTCGGACGTAGTTAAAGGTCTCCTTTCCACGTAGATAGCCATGTTTACATAGTGGGTCGTTGTAATAGTCGGGGTCGTTTTTCAGTAGCATGTATTCGGCCACGTTGTCATCCCATACGCGGGGGTTTTTTCCGTATTTTTCCGCCAGGCGTTGCGCATCGTAAACATGCCCGATTCCAGCATTGTAGGAGGCCAGGGTGAATTTGATCTTTTCCGCCGGGTCGGTGATGTCGTCAAAGCCCTGCCGGAATCGGCGCATCACTTCAATGCCTGTACGAATGCTGATTTCAGGGTCTGCCAGGTCGTCGATGTCAACGCCCAATGTCCGGGATGTTGCGGGCATGATCCCCATCAGACCCTGTGCGCCGGCCCACGATATTTCCGTGTTGCTGAAATGGGATTCCTGATATGCGACAGAGGCCAGCAGTTCCCACTCCCAGCCTAATGTTTTCGCATGTTTTTTAAACAGCGAATCGTAGGGGGAGATATGTCCGTCCTTTATGGCGGGCATACTCAATTCCAGTATTTTCTTACTCAGCTCAAAATAGCGCTTGACGGCTGCTTTATGGGTATGCTCCGTCACAATATCCGAAGACCAGGCGTTGATGGCTTCCGCCAGCAGGGGGCTGCTGTTTCTGACTACCCACATGGAACGCTGTTGGAAGCTTATTTTCAGGTCGACGTCGATATTCCAGAAGTATGTTTTATTCAGCTTCGCAATATGATCATCACTCACCGTATAAGGGATATCGCCGCGGGATACCATTTCGATCAGCTCTTCGACTGTCACCGTATCTTTCCCTATATCATGAATATGGATGCCACCTCCCAGTTCCCTGTTCAAGTTCTCCAGACGGTCGTGATAGAAGGTATTCGATTTCACATAGACATCTTTCCCTATCAGTTCGGCTACATTTGTCAGCCGTTTTTCGTTGGGTCTGACCGGCTGAACCAGCACCTGGCAGGAGAGTTTTTCCCGTCCGCAATAAATGACCTCTTGCTTTAGCAGGTTGTTGACGGGGATCGGATAAGCCACCACGTCGGCTTCGCCCGCTTGAAGCATCTCAACCAGGCGGCTGACATTCTCGGCCACTTTGACATGCAGTTTCAACTGATGGGCGTCGGCAAAGTCTTTTATCAGATCATATTCGTACCCCATGGGTTGCATCCTGTATTGAAAATAGGAGGTGGAGCTATACAGTGTGACAACCGTCATTTCGCCTGCCGATATGATGTGTGGCAAATCGACGGGCACTTCCTCCTTGCCGGTTTGTTTGCCGGAGCAACGGCACAGGAGTAGACTGAAAAAAAGAAAGTAGACACAATTCCGGTACATGATCGTGAGGTATTATCTTTTCTGAAGCAGCACAACATTTTCCACATGATGCGTATGCGGAAACATATCAACCGGTTGCACTTTCTTAACCACATATCCTGTATCCAACAGGGCGAGGTCTCTGGCCTGTGTAGCCGGATTACAACTGACATACACGATACGTTCCGGTGCGGCAAGAAGAATCGCATGCACCACATCGTCATGCATCCCGGCACGCGGCGGATCGGTAATGACCACATCCGGCCTGCCGTGTTCGCTGATAAAGCCTGCGTGGAGGATATCTTTCATATCTCCCGCAAAGAACAAGGTGTTCTCTATTTTATTCAGGGCGGAATTGACCTTTGCGTCTTCGATTGCTTCGGGAACATACTCTATACCAATCACTTTACCGGCCTGTCGCGATACGAAATGGGCTATCGTCCCCGTACCGGTATATAAATCATACACCAGCTCCCGGCCGGTAAGGGCGGCAAAGTCGCGTACCACCTTATAGAGCGTATACGCTTGTCCGCTGTTGGTCTGGTAAAAGGATTTGGGGCCTATTTTGAACTGCAGATCTTCCATCCTCTCGATGATATGGTCTTTTCCTTCAAAAACATACACCGCTTGATCGGTAATGGTGTCGTTGCATTTTTCGTTGATAATATACAGTAGAGAGGTGATTTCCGGGAACCGGTCGGCAAGATGCGAAAGCAACGCCTCCCTGCGCTCCCTGTCTTCATAAAAGAAGACGACGATGACCATTAATTCGCCTGTAGAAGAGGTGCGTATAATCAATGTGCGCATAAATCCTTCCTGGTTACGCAGGTCAAAAAAGGGGTATCCTTCATGCGAAAAACAATACGCTTTCACGCTCAAGCGAATCCGGTTGGATATATCGTCCTGCAACCGGCAACGGTCTATATCCAATACCTTATCAAACATGCCCGGGATATGGAATCCCACGCCATCCATACGGTCAAAAGAGACACCGGATTTCACCTCTTCCTCCGTCAGCCATTTCTTGTTCGAGAAGGTAAATTCCAGTTTATTCCTGTAACAGGTCGTCCGCTCCGAGCCGAGTATCGGGAAGACCTCTTCCATGCTGACCTTTCCGATACGCATCAGGTTGTCAATCACCTGTTTGTGTTTGTACATCAATTGTTCTTCGTACGGAAGATGTTGCCATTTACATCCTCCGCAGACGCCGAAATGTGTACAAAACGGGGTGGCGCGTTTCGCCGAAAAGGAATGAAACCGGACAGCTTTCCCTTCGGCATAACTGTTCTTTTTACGTGTCAGTTGGATATCTACAATATCTCCGGGAGCAACAAAAGGAACGAATATCACCTGATCATTTACCCTTGCGATAGCCTTTCCTTCGGCAGCCACATCGGTGATCATAACCTGTTCCAGTACAGGCAACTGCTTTTTTTTCTTAACCAATCTTTCTCTCTTTAGAATTTCAGAGGCAAAAGTACGTATTTTGTTTCGAAGGTATAAATTTATTATGTATAATCATACGACATGTTGGGAAATAGCCGTATATTTGCAGGCTTTGCTATGTCGAGATAGCAAAAAACAATATTAATATCTAATAATGTAATGGAAAAGAAAAGAGTTTACACCTTCGGAAACGGAAAAGCCGAAGGTAAGGCGGATATGAAGAATCTGCTTGGTGGAAAAGGGGCGAACCTTGCCGAAATGAATCTGATTGGAGTGCCCGTCCCTCCGGGTTTCACAATTACAACCGAAGTGTGTTCCGAATACTTTGAGCTGGGTAAAGAAAACGTGATTACTAATTTAAGCGAAGAAGTAAAGAAAGCGATTACCAATATTGAACAACTGATGCATTCGCAGTTCGGGAATGTGGAGAATCCTCTTTTGGTTTCCGTCCGTTCGGGCGCACGCGCTTCCATGCCGGGGATGATGGATACGATCCTCAACCTGGGATTGAACGACGAAGTGGTGGAGGGGTTGGCCAAAAAAACAGGGAACGCCCGCTTTGCATGGGATTCGTACCGACGCTTTGTCCAGATGTTCGGCGACGTGGTGTTGGATATGAAACCGAGAAACAAGGAAGACATCGACCCGTTCGAAGAGATCATTGAAGAGGTCAAAGAGGCCAAAGGGGTGAAACTGGATAACGAGCTGGAAGTGGACGACCTCAAAGAGCTGGTCAAACGTTTTAAGGCTGCCGTAAAGGAGCGGACAGGGAGAGACTTCCCGACTTCCGCCTACGATCAGTTGTGGGGTGCGATATGTGCCGTGTTTGATTCGTGGATGAACGACCGCGCGATCCTGTACCGGAAAATGGAAGGTATTCCCGCCGAATGGGGAACAGCCGTTACCGTACAGGCGATGGTCTTCGGGAATATGGGAAATACCTCGGCAACAGGCGTATGCTTTTCGCGCGACGCAGGAAATGGCGACGACCTGTTCAACGGCGAATACCTGATTAACGCACAGGGCGAAGACGTCGTGGCCGGTATCCGCACACCGCAGCAGATCACAAAAGCCGGTTCGCAGGTATGGGCCGAAATGGCGAATATCCCGGAAGAGGTACGGAGAAGCAAATACCCCTCTATGGAAGAGGCTATGCCGGAGATATTCAAGGAACTCGACGCGATCCAGACAAAGCTGGAGAACCATTACCGCGACATGCAGGATATGGAGTTCACCGTACAGGATGGAAAGCTTTGGTTTTTACAGACCCGTAACGGGAAACGCACCGGCGCAGCTATGGTCAAGATCGCAATGGATCTGTTACGGCAGGGGATGATTGATGAAAAGACAGCCTTGCTGCGTATCGAACCCAATAAATTGGACGAGCTGCTCCATCCGGTGTTCGACAAAAGTGCGTTGAAGAAAGCGAAAGTGATCGTCAAAGGGTTACCGGCCTCTCCGGGTGCGGCGACAGGACAAATCGTCTTCTTTGCCGATGATGCCGCCGAGTGGTATAAGGGGGGTAAAAAGATTGTGCTGGTTCGTATCGAAACGTCTCCTGAAGACCTGGCCGGTATGGCGGTGGCCGAAGGTATCCTCACTGCCCGCGGAGGGATGACGTCGCACGCTGCCGTTGTCGCTCGCGGCATGGGTAAATGTTGCGTGTCGGGCGCCGGCGGTCTGGCAATTGATTATAAGAAGAAAACAATCGAAATAAACGGCCATGTATATAAGGAAGGCGATTTTATTTCGATCAATGGGACAACCGGCGAGGTATACGACGGGAAAATAGATACACAGGAGGCCGAAGTGACAGGCGATTTCAACGACTTGATGAAACTGACGGAAAAATATGCCAAAATGTCGGTTCGTACAAATGCCGATACGCCGCACGACGCCGCTGTCGCCCGTAAATTCGGCGCGGTAGGCATAGGGCTTTGCCGCACGGAACATATGTTTTTCGAAGGAGAGAAGATCCTGGCCATGCGCGAAATGATTCTGGCCGATACAACGGGAGACCGCAAGAAAGCGCTTGAAAAACTGCTGCCATACCAGAAAGACGATTTCAAGGGTATTTTCAGGGCTATGCATGATTGCCCGGTGACCGTCCGTTTGCTCGATCCTCCGTTGCACGAGTTTGTGCCGCACGACGAAAAGGGGCAAAAAGAGTTGTCCGAAGCCATGGGGTTACCGATCGAAGTGATTCATCAACGGGTGGCTGCCCTGTGCGAATCAAACCCGATGCTTGGCCATCGTGGATGCCGTTTGGGGAATACCTATCCTGAAATTACGGAAATGCAAACGCGGGCGATTTTGGGCGCTGCCCTTGAATTGAAGAAAGAGGGGATAACGGCGATTCCGGAAATTATGGTTCCGCTGACCGGTATTCTCTATGAATTTCTGGAACAGGA
Organism: Tannerellaceae bacterium; assembly: GCA_031274415.1. Taxonomy (GTDB): domain Bacteria; phylum Bacteroidota; class Bacteroidia; order Bacteroidales; family Tannerellaceae; genus DFXE01. The sequence continues at coordinate 10,940 of JAISQD010000011.1, forward strand.
AAAGATTATTCGCAACACGGCAAAAGCGTTGTTTGCCGAAGTGGGCGACGAGATTGAATTTAAGATAGGGACAATGATTGAGATTCCACGCGCCGCATTAACAGCCGACCGTATTGCTTCAAGGGCGGAATTTTTCTCCTTCGGGACAAATGACCTGACACAGATGACGTTCGGCTATTCGCGCGACGATATCGCCTCCTTCCTGCCTGTTTACCTTGAAAAGAAGATACTGAAATTTGACCCGTTCCAGGTGTTAGACCAAAAAGGCGTGGGGCAATTGGTGAAAATGGCGACCGAAAAAGGGCGTGCAATCCGTCCTGACCTGAAATGTGGTATTTGCGGCGAACATGGCGGCGAGCCTTCTTCCGTCAAATTCTGCCACCGCGTAGGGTTGAACTATGTCTCTTGTTCTCCGTTCCGTGTGCCTATCGCGCGTGTAACGGCAGCCCAGGCTGCTTTGGAAGAATAAGCGGCATAAAAGATGGCTCATTTAGATCACTCTATCGCCGACCTGGCAATCATCCTTATTACGGCAGGCATCGCCACGATTCTCTTTAAATGGCTGAAACAGCCTGTCGTATTGGGATATATTGTCGCCGGATTTATTGCCGGCCCCTATATCACATGGCTACCGACCGTAACTGAAATGGAGAACGTGAAGATATGGGCGGAGATAGGTGTGATCTTTCTTTTATTTGCCTTAGGCCTTGAGTTCAGTTTCAAGAAACTGATCGACGTGGGAGGTACGGCAACGCTCGCTACCCTGATCAATATGGGATCGATGATTGTCATCGGTTATGTGGTCGGGCGGTTGCTGGACTGGTCGCCCATGAACAGTATCTTTCTTGGGGGGATGCTATCCATGTCTTCAACGACGATTATTATAAAGGCGTTCAACGATATGGAGCTTCAGAAGCAGAAATTTGCGGGCATTGTTTTCGGGATGCTGATTGTGGAAGACCTGGCTGCCATCCTGATGATGGTTTTGTTATCAACCGTAGCTGTCAGCCATAAGATTGAAGGAGGCGCATTACTGAACAGCTTGCTCAGGCTGGTCTTTTTTGTCACGGTCTGGTTTATTGTCGGGATATACCTGATCCCCACATTCCTGAAAAAGACAAAGAAATACCTCAATGACGAGACATTGCTGATCGCCTCGATAGGCCTCTGCCTTGGCATGGTACTGTTTGCGTCAACGGTGGGTTTTTCTGCTGCATTGGGTGCATTTATCATGGGGTCGATACTGGCGGAAACGGTCAAGGCCAAACAGATAGAGCACCTGATAGGGCCTATCAAGAATCTATTTGGAGCGATCTTTTTTGTTTCGGTGGGTATGATGATCGATCCGGCGGTCATTATGGGGAATGTCGGTTTGATTCTTATCCTGACAGCCGTAGTACTCGCGGGGCGTATCATCTTTGCGACTTTGGGTGTGCTGGCTTCGGGCGAAGGGTTGAAGGTGGCTGTCCAGTCGGGTTTCAGTCTGGCGCAGATTGGCGAATTTTCATTTATTATTGCCACGCTCGGTATGAGTCTGGGCGTGATCAGCAGCAACCTGTACCCGATCATTGTCGCCGTATCGATCATTACGACCTTTACGACGCCCTATTGCATACGCATCGCCACACCGGTTTACCATGCCATAGAGAAACGCCTGCCCGTCCGGTCGAGAGAAAAAATCATCGAAGGCTATGCGCGGTCTAACCTCAAGACGGTCAATAAACAAAACGATTGGAACCGCCTGCTGAAAAGCATTCTGCAACTCGTTGCCATGTATTCAACGATTTCGCTGGCGACCATCTTTGCCTGCGAACAGTTTATGACCCCTTTTATTACCGCAAACATGCCCGGCGTATGGGGACATATCGTATCCGCCACGATTGCGCTTCTCCTGATCGCTCCTTTCCTGCGTGCGATTATGATGAAAAAGAACCGCTCTACCGAGTTCCGCAATCTTTGGGACGACAGCCATTTTAATCGTGGCGCACTGATCTCGCTGATTGCTTTACGGGTGAGTATCAGTGGTGTCCTGATCCTGATGGTGCTGATCCCGCTGTTTCCAAGTTATACGTTGTTGATGGTCGTCGTTTCTATGGCGGTAACGGCGCTCATTATCTATTCCCAAGGGTTCAAGAAACAGTCGAGGCGTATGGAAGCCCGTTTCCTTGAAAACCTGAAGCAGAAACAACTTCAGGACGAAAAATCGGCGGGTATCCACCCGAAAATAGCCAACGTCCTGCTGTCGAAAGATATCCATATCGAAGAGATAGAGGTTTACCCCCTCTCCCCCAAAGTAGGCAAAACATTACGCGAATTAGACTTCCGCCGGCAAATGGGCGTCAGTATCGTCACCATTATCCGCGGGAACAGGAAAATCAATATTCCCGATGCGAATGAACGCCTCTATCCATACGACAGGATCATCGTAGCCGGGTCGGACGAAAACCTGCAGAAAATGGCCGGTCTCGTTGAAGATGGGCGTCAAATGGTTGAAAACGAAGATGATCCGCAGCACCATGTCAGCCTGTCACAATTCATCATAGAGAGCGGCTCTCCCATGATCGGCAAATCCCTGCACGAACTCGACATGCAGAAAAAGACGGAGTGTATGATTGTCGGGATCGAACGAGGCGACGAATCCTATATCAATGTGTCACCTTTCCACATGCTGATGGAAGGCGACACCTTACTGCTGGCCGGCGAGAAGGATAAGCTGATGACTTTCGAAAAGAACCTGAATCTCACCGTTTAAGCAACGCCCTTACCAGGCCTTTGTCCCCACCCATACCGCCAACAGCCCTGCCAGCACGCTGGCCATCGTATACCAGACAGCCATCCAGGCATGTCCCGACTGGAAAAGCTGGATATTTTCCGCCGAAAAGGTGGAGAATGTCGTATAGCCGCCACAGAATCCGGTCAGGAACAGCCACCTCAAATCAGGGTTTGCTACCGGTTGACGACTCAGAAGGGCGGATAACAGGCCGATAAGCAAACAGCCCGATATATTGACAAGAAAGGTGGCCAAAGGAAAAAGGGTATGGACATATTTCGTTACTACAGCAGAAGCCAGGTACCGCAGGATGCTCCCTGCTCCTCCACCCAATCCGACCAGGATCAAAGCCTTTATCATGATCGTCCGGTATACATGCGGTCGTAATAGCGGGTGTAATCGCCGGTGAGGATATCGTCTACCCACGACTGGTTATCAAGATACCAGTAGATCGTTTTCACGATCCCTTCTTCGAAGCGGGTTTCCGGCTGCCATCCCAGCTCTGTCGTGATCTTTTCCGGATCAATGGCGTAGCGCTGATCGTGTCCGAGACGGTCTTTGACGAACGTGATCAGGCGGTCGTTGATCCAGTCTATCTTGATCTCGCCGCCGGCATCCGTTTCCCTTTTTTTCAGCGCCTGGCGATAGCGGGGATGCTCCGTCATAATCCGGCGGATCGTATGGATGACCAGTTTGACAATCTCGATATTTTGCTTTTCGTTATGCCCGCCGACGTTGTATGTTTCGCCTGTTTTCCCGTGATGCAGGACGAGGTCTATCGCTTTGCAGTGATCTTCCACATACAGCCAGTCGCGCACATTCGTCCCGTCGCCGTAGACCGGTAATGACCGTCCTTCCAGGATATTTTTTATGATCAGCGGAATCAGTTTTTCGGGGAAATGGTAGGGGCCGTAATTGTTTGAACAGCGGGTAATCGTCACAGGCATTTTATAGGTGTCGTGATAGGCTTTCACAAACAGGTCGGCGCTGGCTTTGGAGGCGCTGTAAGGGCTTCGCGGATCTAAAGGCGTCGTCTCATGGAAATAGCCCTCGCTCCCCAGGCTGCCGTAGACTTCGTCGGTCGATACCTGATGGAAACGGACGCCCTCTTTCCAAAGGGGATAGCCGGCTTCGTCCTTTCCCACTACCCATGCCCGGCGCGCTGCATCCAGCAGGTTCTGTGTCCCCAGTATATTGGTAGTCAGGAATAGCTGCGGATGGTCGATGCTCCGGTCGACATGGCTTTCGGCAGCAAAATTTACCACGTAATCAAACGAATAGGTAGAAAAAAGGGTCTCCACCAATGCACGGTCGCCAATATCCCCCTTTACAAACGTACATCGTTCATCCGCCATCTCCCGGGTGATGGTTTTCAGGTTACCCGCATACGTCAGGAGATCCAACACGACTATTTGTATACCGGCGGGATAGGTAGCCAGCATATACTTGACAAAATTTGCCCCAATAAAACCGGCGCCGCCGGTGACCAGATACGTTTTCATGATGATAGCATTTGATTAACACACAAAATGAGTCTCGGCATCCGCCAACAAGGGCGCCTGCCTGTCTTTCTCCGATAGGATCAACGCTGCCCCGTCGTCAATCCGCCAGTCGATACCGACATGCGGATCGTCAAAACGGACGCTGCGTTCATAAGCCGGCATATAGGGATTATCCACTTTATAGGTGAAAACCGTCCGGTCTTCCAACACCAGAAAACCATGCGCAAAACCTTGGGGGATAAAAAGCTGCCGTTTGTTTCCGGCGCTCAGCTCTACTGCAATATGTTGGCCGAAAGCGGGGGAATCCCGGCGCAGGTCAACCGCCACATCCAATACGGCGCCTTGAATGACCCGCACCAATTTGGCTTGTGAAAACGGGGCGAGCTGGTAATGCAATCCCCGCAATACGCCTCGCGAAGAGCATGATTCATTCTCCTGAATAAAGTCGACTTTCCCGATATGCGCTTCAAACTCCGTTTGTTTGAACGCTTCAAAAAAATAGCCCCGGCTATCATTAAACACGTTCGGTTCAATGATCCATACGCCGGGGATCGTTGTTTCAATAAAGTTCATTTCGCAAGGATTACCTTTAGCCGATCATTTGTATGCTACGTTGAATAAAGCGACTCAACGCTTCACCTTTCAACATGCCTTTGCTCAACAAAGCCAGGTCGATCAGTTCGTGTATCAGGCTGTTCGTCACAGCATATTCTGCCAAGATAACCTGCTGTTGATGACCCAACTCATCCAGTTTCTTCTGCGTATTTTCCAAGTCTTCCTTTTCTTCCGTCGAGATCTCCTCCTCTTTCTTTTTCTCCTGTATCGCACGCAGGTCAGCGAGGCGCGCCTCCCATCCTTTTATATCCGCCCGAAGCGGCGTCATTTGATCGGCGCAGGCTGCTTCCCCGTCGGTCAATACTTTCTTGACCAACTCATGGTCTGTGTTAAGCGCCAGGTTGTAATGGTCGGGCATCTCGCCATAGAACGACAGCCCGGGTTGCATGGCCGACATCTCGCGCATACGGCGCATGTATTCGCTTTGTGTCAGCATGACCGGATTGCCCGTTTCGCCTAATGATTCAAAGGTGACGGAAAAGTCCGCCTTTTCGATCTTCGGCATCTGGCTTTTAAACAGTTCTTCCAACATATGCTTCTGATCATCATTTAACGCAACCTGGCCGGCGTCGGCTTTACGGATAATGCGGTCGATGGTATCACTGTCTACCCGTATAAATTGCGTCTTTTCAAACTTTTGTTCGAGTTGTCCGGCTATATGTACGTCAAGCTGTCCATTCATGAACAAAACGCTGTATCCCTTATCTTTTGCCGTCTGGATATAGCTATACTGCTCTTCCGTGCTGTTGGTGTACAGGTAGATCAGGTTACCCTCTTTGTCCGTCTGGTTTTCTTTGATCAGCGTCTTGTATTCTTCAAGCGTATAATATGTGCCGTCTACATCCTTCAGCAGGGCGAACTTCTCCGCACGTTCATAAAACTTCTCTTCGCTCAACATGCCGTATTGGATGAACAGCTTCAGGTTATCCCATTTCTCTTCAAATTGCGGACGGTCATTTTTGAAGATTTCTTCCAACCTGTCAGCCACTTTCTTCATGATATGGTTCGATATCTTTTTTACATTCTGATCGCTTTGCAAATACGAACGGGAGACATTCAACGGAATGTCCGGCGAATCGAGTACGCCATGAAGCAACGTCAGAAATTCGGGAACAATCCCCTCCACCGAATCGGTGACAAATACCTGGTTGGAGTACAACTGGATTTTATTCCGGTTCAAATCAATGTTGTTTTTGATACGGGGGAAATATAAAATCCCTGTCAGGTGGAACGGGTAATCGACATTCAGGTGTATCCAAAACAGCGGCTCATCACTCATCGGGTAAAGATCCCGGTAGAATTTCCTGTAATCCTCGTCGGTCAGCTCGGACGGTTTACGTGTCCAGGCCGGTTTGGTATCATTGATGATATTGTCTTCAGCGGTATCGACATATTTACCGTCTTTCCATTCCTGCTTTTTTCCGAAGGCGATCGGGACAGGGAGGAAACGGCAGTATTTCTTCAACAGGCCGCTGATCTTGTCTTTGTTCAGGAAATCCTTGTTGTCGTCGTCAATATAGAGGATAATGTCTGTTCCCCGCTCTTCTTTTTCCGTCTCTTCCAGCGTATATTCGGGATTCCCTTCGCAGCTCCACCTCATAGGTACAGCGCCTTCTTTATACGACCTCGTCACAATCTCCACCTTCTTTGAGACCATAAATGTCGAATAGAAGCCTAACCCAAAATGGCCGATAATGGATACCGCATCGTTTTTATATTTCTCAACAAATTCTTCCGCGCCGGAAAAGGCGATCTGGTTGATATACTTGTCGATCTCTTCGGCCGTCATACCGACACCCCGGTCGCTCACCGTAATCGTACCCGCCTTTTCATCCAGTTTGACTTGGATTGTCCGGTCGCCGGTATCCCCTTTAAATTCGCCGACCGAAGCCAGCGTGTTTAGCTTTTGAGTAGCATCTGTCGCATTCGAAACAATCTCGCGTAAAAAAATTTCATGATCACTGTACAAAAACTTTTTAATAATCGGGAAGATGTTCTCGCT
>JAISQD010000201.1 GCA_031274415.1 Tannerellaceae bacterium
CTCGCAATGACGTCTAAGTGTTGATTTTCAAGAGATTGTATTTGTCGTCATGATAACCAAGAGAGCGAAGCGAACGCGCGGAGACATCTCACCATAGCACCTCAAAAAAAGATTTAGCCCTATTGATATGTATTGCCCTACGGGAAAAAAAATAGTTGTATCTTTACAATCCTATTTGAGACCGTATGAAGAAAGGGAAACTATTGATTATTGATGATAACGAAGATGTTCTGTTCGCGTTGACTGTCCTTCTGGAGCCGTATATGGAGCAGATAAAGGTGACGACGCAGCCTGAAAAGATCGGCTATTTTATGTCCCTGTTTACGCCGGATGTGATCTTGCTCGACATGAACTTCCGGCGCGATGCGATCAGCGGGCAGGAGGGATTCTTCTGGTTGGCAAAAATAAAGGAGATAGATCCCGATGCCGTGATCCTGTTTATCACGGCCTATACCGATACCGAAAAAGCGGTACGCGCCATAAAAGCCGGAGCGACGGATTTTATTCCCAAGCCCTGGGAAAAGGAGAAGCTGCTGGCCACACTGTCGGCTGCATTACAGCTCCGTGAAAGCCGTGCCGAAGTGAAAAACCTCCGCCAGCAGGTGGCCGTCCTCAGTGAGCCGGACGGGATGCATGCTAAAATTATTGGAGAAAGCGATGCGATGAAGGAGGTCTTTTCAACCATAGGGAAACTCCGTCATACCGATGCCAATATCCTCCTTTTGGGCGAGAACGGAACGGGAAAGGACCTGATCGCCGGCGCCCTCTACCATCAGTCGCCACGCGCAGAAAAGGTATTTGTCGGTATCGACCTGGGCAGTATCCCGGAGCCATTGTTTGAGAGCGAACTGTTCGGTTACGAGAAAGGCGCCTTTACCGATGCCCGTGCGGATAAACCGGGACGTATGGAGGTGGCTTCCGGCGGCACGCTTTTTCTGGATGAGATCGGCAACCTGAGTCTCCCCATGCAGGCCAAACTGCTGACGGCTATCGAGAAGCGGCAGATTACCCGTCTGGGCGCGACACATCCCGTCCCGATTGATGTCCGCCTGATCTCCGCTACCAATGCCGATATCCACGAAAAGGCGGCGGAAGGGACTTTCCGGCAGGATCTGCTCTATCGTATCAACACCATTGAACTGCACATCCCTCCCCTGCGCGAAAGAGGGGATGATATCCGCCTGCTTGCCGGTTATTTTATCGAACGTTACGCCCATAAATACAAAAAAACCGTGAAAGGGCTGGAGAAGGAAGCGGAACATACCCTGTTGCACTATGCCTGGCCGGGAAACGTACGCGAGTTGCAACATGCCATCGAACGCGCCGTTATCCTGTCCGGCTCGCCCCTGTTGAAACCCACCGATTTCATGCTCAAACCGGCGGCGGCATATAAAAAGGACAAAGCGGGGGAGACGTTGAACCTGAACGCATTGGAAAAGGAAACCATCGAACGCGCCATCCGCCGTGCAGACGGGAATATGACCCGCGCCGCCGAGTTGCTGGGCATTACCCGTTTCTCCCTCTACCGGAAATTAGACAAGCTGGGACTATGAAGCGGTACACCATATTCCTGAAAGTATTGATCCTCGCACTCCTTTCGTTTGTGACGGCTTTCCTGACGGTAAAGGCCTTTTTCTTCACCGCTGTAATCGGCGGTTTGTTGATTATTTTCCTGTCCGTATCCCTCTACCGCGACCAACAAAAGACCTTTTACCGGATGGAGCACATGATCGCCCGTATCCGTTACGGCGACATGAACCTCTCTTTCCCCTCTACGGCAAAAGGGGTGGAAAAGAGTCTGGTGCTGGCCATGAACGAGGCCTTGTCCGTTTTCCGCTCGCGGCTGTATCATGCCGTCATTGCCGAAGCCGAAAGCGAAGCGTGGCAAAAACTGATCCGCGTGCTGACACATGAAATCATGAACTCTGTCGCTCCTATTATTTCCTTGTCCGAAGTCATTTCCGAACGGGCGGAACAACACGGGATGAACCGGCAGGATTATGAGATTATGGTACAATCCATACAGACTATCCATCGCCGCAGCAAGGGGTTGTTAAACTTTGTGGAGAACTACCGTAAGCTGGCGCGTATCCCCGACCCGTCGCCGACGCCTTTCCTTGTGGCTGACCTGCTCAGGGATATCCAGGCATTGTATTCGCCCGGCGGATATCCTGTTATCTATACGGTAACGCCGCCCCATTTGTACCTGAATGCCGACCGCGCATTGATCGAGCAGGTCTTGATCAACCTCCTGAAGAATGCCGGCGAGGCGTTATCCGCCCATTCGTCGCCGGAGGTGCGCATACATGCATTCCTGCACGAAAGCATACCGGTCATTACCGTTACAGACCATGGATGCGGAATCCTTCCCGAAGCATTGGACAAGATATTTGTCCCCTTCTATACCACCAAACCGGGAGGATCGGGGATCGGATTGAGTATCTGCCGCCAGATCATACAGCGCCATGGAGGAAAAATCACCGTCACGTCGGAAACGGAAAAGGGTACCACCTTCACCCTGTGGTTCTCACACCCGGAAGCAATCCACTGATATAATATTTCGGTAACAAAATTCACATCATATCTATTATTTGCCTATATTTGCCTTCACCATTTTTAATCGGGAGAGCGAATTTCTATGAGCAGCGTACAAGATACAAAAATAGCCGACGAACAGTTGATACAAGAGGCTTTTGACAGTCTGTTGAACGAATACCTCAATTCGAACCACCGGCGGAAAGTAGAACGTATTACAAAAGCATTCACGTTTGCCCGTCATGCGCATGACGGCGTCAAACGCCTTTCGGGTATACCGTATATCATGCACCCGTTGGCTGTTGCCCATATTGTGTGCAGCGAGATGGGGCTGGGGTCTACCTCTATCTGTTCGGCCCTGTTGCATGACGTGGTGGAAGATGCCGACTATACGGTGGAAGATATCAAAAATATGTTCGGCGAAAAGATTGCCCAGATCGTTGACGGGCTAACCAAGATATCGGGCGGTATATTCGGTGAACAGGCGTCGGCGCAAGCGGAGAATTTCCGGAAACTGCTCCTCACCATGAATAATGATATCCGGGTTATCCTGATAAAAATCGCCGACCGTTTACACAACATGCGCACATTGGACGCCATGTTACCGGCCAAACAATATAAGATTGCCGGTGAGACGCTGTACCTGTATGCCCCACTGGCGCACCGGCTGGGGCTTTTTTCCATCAAAACGGAACTGGAAGACCTCAGCTTTAAATACGAACACCCGGAAGAATATGATTTTATACACCAGCAGTTGAAATCGACCGAGAATGCGCGGAATATGCTGTTCGAACATTTTGCCGTTCCGGTTAACCGGGAGCTGGAAGCTTTGGGACTTACCTATGAAATGAGGGCACGTGTAAAATCGGCCTATTCCATTTGGAGTAAAATGCAGAATAAAAGAGTTGCGTTCGAGGATATCTACGACATCTTTGCGGTGCGGATTATTTTTGAGTCGTTGCCCGATGTCGATGATAAGAATGTCTGTTGGGATATTTATTCGGCGATTACGGATATATACCGTATCCGCCCCGACCGTATCCGCGACTGGGTGAGCCGGCCGAAAGCAAATGGCTATCAAGCGCTCCACCTTACGGTCATGGGGCCGGACGGGCAGTGGGTAGAAATACAAATCCGTAGCCGGCGTATGGACGAGATTGCGGAAAAAGGGTTTGCCGCTCACTGGAAGTATAAGGAGAATCACGTGGAAGAGGATACCGAACTGGATAAATGGCTGCAAACCATCACCGAGATATTGGAAAACCCCGACCCCAACGCGCTGGATTTCCTCGACACCATCAAAATGAATCTCTTCACCACCGAAATATTTGTCTTCACGCCAAAGGGAGATCTCAAAACCTTGCCGCAGAATGCTACGGCGTTGGATTTTGCCTTTGCCCTGCATACCAATATCGGAAACAAATGCATCGGCGCAAAGGTGAACCACCGCTTAGTCCCGCTCAGCCACCGGCTATCGAGCGGAGACCAGATAGAGATCCTCACCTCGCGTTCCCAACAGCCGCAAGCGGA
>JAISQD010000065.1 GCA_031274415.1 Tannerellaceae bacterium
TTCGGTTTTCCTAAAATGGGCGTAAGGGGCGCCGCCATTGCCACTGTTTCAGGACAAACACTTGCGCTCTGTATCGCTGTCTGCCTTAATTTGTTTAAAAATAAGGAAATTAACTTCCGTTTTAGAAATCTTAAGCCCGATATAAAAATTATCAGGGATATTTACCAGGTGGGGGCTCCGGCGATTATTAACCAGTCATTCAATTCGCTTTTGGCCTTTGGCGTGAATTTTATTATCATAAAGATTTCTTCAACGGCAGTCGCCGCTTTCGGTATTTATATCAAGGTGCAGAACTTTATTTTACTGCCGGTGTTCGGCCTCAATAACGGCGTTATCGCCATTACCGCCTTTAACTATGGGGCGCGTGATAAAAAGCGTATTGACGCTTCCATAAAATACGGGGTGTTGTATGCTGTTTGTATGATGCTCGCGGGAACAGTTTTTGTGCAGGTTTTCGCACAGCCCATTGTCTCGTTATTTGACGCTTCCGACGAACTAACTTCGATATGCGTCAGGGCCATGCGTGTTATCAGTCTGACCTACGTTATCGCGGCCTTCACCCTGATTGCTCAGGGGGTCTATCAAGCTCTTGGAAACGGCATATACAGCCTTTTTATTACCCTTACCCGTGTTGTCATAGTGCTGCTGCCGGTACTTTATATTTTCTCAAAGGTACTTCCCGTCAGTCAAATCTGGTGGGCCTTTAGCCTGGCGGAAGGCGCTTCGGCGTTTACCGGATTTTTCCTTTTAAAACGAATATATAACCGGAGGGTAGCGAAACTTAACCATGGAAACAATACCATTATTTAAATGAAAGGAAGCGCTATGAAAGGATCAAAAATTTTATGGCTGGTGTTCTTCACGCTGGTTATTAACGGTGTGAATGTTTTTACCCAGGCAGGCGGGGACTGGACATTATGGACACCAAGATCAGGCTGCCGGGCGGCTATTATCAGATATAACGGTAATGCCGCCGCCGTGGATATTCCGGCAACGATTGACGGTTATTCTATAACAAAAATTGGTGAATCCGCTTTTGCGGGGAATAATTTTATCACATCGGTAACTATTCCGAATGGCATCGAAGAAATAGAGGACCGGGCATTTGCCGGTTGTTCCAGGCTTGTATCCGTAACTATTCCGAACAGTGTGAAAAAAATTGAAACAGGCGCGTTTGCCGACTGTGTTTCTTTAGCCGCGATAAATATACCCTATGGGGTGGATAAAATAGAGGACGGCGCTTTTTCAGGGTGCGGTTCGCTTGTGTCCGTGATGATTCCGAACAGCGTATCTAAAATAGAACGCGGCGCGTTTGCGGATTGTATTTCGCTGACCGCTATAACGATACCCCGAAGCGTAGAAGAAATAGAAGACGGCGCATTTGCGGGATGCCGTTCTCTTAGTTCCATAAAAATACTCAATAATAAGATAAAAATTGAACGGGGAGCATTCGCGGGAGCTCCGTCCGTGAGGTTTGAGTAGTAAGCATACGCGGATACCGATAGAGAAAGCCTGGCTGCCTTGATATTGGTAACAGGGGGATGTCGTAGTCCAGAGCCAGGAACCTGTTGAGGGCTTTGACGGGCACTCCCGTGGTCGTCAACGTGGCGGCCCCCCTGGAGCGTAGAGTTCGTAGTCCATCTCCACGATTTTCCTGGCGGAATCCAAAAAGTTGAGCTTGTCTTCGATCGGGATTATGTTAATACTTGTCCTGGCTACCTCCGGTACTGGAATGAGTCCGCGGAAGGAGACAGATGTTAATATATGAGCAGGCAAACCGGTTCATAAAAAGCCGATTAAAGTGTAAAGTTTTGTCTGTTGCGTACCTGGATATAGCATGATATAAACTAACAATGCAAGAAAAGACGGGGCTATCGCGTGACGAATTGCTGAAAATTTCGCATTTAGACAAGTCTTTTGGCGTGGTAAAGGCATTAAAAGACGTGGGTTTCGCTATAAATTACGGCGAAATCCACGGCCTTATCGGAGAAAACGGTTCCGGTAAATCCACGCTGTCCTCTATTGTTGCGGGTATGCAAAAAGCAGATAACGGTGAGATGACATTTCTCGGGTCCCCGTACAAGCCGGAGAACTCCATCGAGGCTTCGGCGGCGGGCGTTTGTATGGTCCTACAGGAAATAGGCACAATTTCCGGTATCAGCGTGATGGAAAATCTTTTCCTGGGCAATGGAGCAAAGTTCAGCAAGTATGGTTTTATGAATCTGCGGAAGATGAATACCGAAGCGGAGAGTCTCCTTGAATCGCTGCAAATGCATCATCTCAAACCGAATACCCTGGTTGATTATTATTCATTTGAAGAACGAAAGCTGTTGGAAATCGCCCGCGCTGTTTACAACAATCCACGGCTGCTTATTATTGACGAAACAACAACGGCTCTTTCGATAAATGGACGGCAGATTCTTTACAGGCTGATAAAAAAACTTGCCGGAGAAGGGAAAAGCGTACTCTTTATCAGTCATGACCTTGATGAGCTCATGAAAACATGCGACGTTCTAACCGTGCTGCGTGACGGTGTTTTTATTGATACTATTCCGAAAGAAAAATATGAAACGAATGATATTAAGATGAAGATGGTGGGACGTATTATCGAAGGTGATTATTACCGCTCGGATTATGACTGCACCTTTGGTGATGAAATTGCTTTGAAAATGGTACATGTCTGTACGGAAAATATTTATGACATCAACCTGGAATTGCATAAAGGCGAAATTCTCGGTATCAGCGGTCTGTCTGAAAGCGGTATACACGATCTTGGACGGCTTGCATACGGGATTGATGAGCCGGTATACGGCAGGGCAACGCACGGTAAGGATAATGCGCCGGCTAAGAAAAAATTATCCGCGAAGCGCCGTAAAGCCGGTTATGTGTCCAAAGACAGGGACAAGGAATCGTTGATATTGAATGATAACATTCGTAACAATATCGCGATTAACGCATATGATTATGTAAAAATGGGGCCGTTTATCATGCCCAATAAAGAAAAATCCTATGTACAAAAACAGATTGATAATATGCGGATCAAGTGTTTTGGCATGAACCAGATGGTAAACACCTTATCTGGCGGCAACAAACAGAAGGTTGCTTTTGCGCGCTGGATTGGCGTGGATACCGAAATACTGATTCTGGATTGCCCGACACGCGGAGTTGACATCGGCGTAAAAACATCGATGTACCAACTGATGACCCGGTTGAAAAAGGATGGGAAGTCATTATTGATTATAAGTGAAGAACTGAGTGAGTTAATTGGCATGTGTGACCGTATACTCGTTGTAAAAGACGGGAAGATCACAAAAGAATTTTCGCGCGGCAGAGAACTGTCGGAACATCAGATTATCGACTATATGATTTAGGACGGCCTGAAGTATGAAAGATAAAACATGGTTGAGGCAGTTTGTGATAAACGCGATCCCCTTTGCCACTACGGTTGTTGTCGTCATCTTTTTTCAAATTACGACCGGCGGCAAGCTGCTTTCGACAAACAATATAAGAGTTTTGACTAACCAGATTTTCAGCGTACTGTTGATTTCACTTGCCGCGATTTTTGTCTATGCGCATAAAAATCTGGATATTTCAATAGGCGGCATGGTTGGCTGCGCTATGTTATTCGGAACACTGGCTGTCAACGCAACATCATCTATCCTGGTTGGTTTCATAGTGATTCTGATATTTTGTTCGGCGATTGGATTCACCAACGGTGTACTCCAAAAATTCTTTAAACACTTACCTTTTCTGCCTTCGCTGTGCATGATGTTTATACTCCGCGCTATTGTAACCTATGCCGGTAATATACAAACATTCAAAATTTCAAACGAGTATGCGGTGTATGACAATACTACTTTGAAAATCGTTGTGCTTATTGCGTTGGCATTTATAAGCTATTACTTGTTTGATTACACCAAGATTGGCAAGTTCAATAAAGCGATGGGCGGTAATCAGGTTACCGCGGAACAATCCGGCGTAAATATCGCTAAGTATAAGATTTTGGCATTCCTACTGGTGGGTATCTACAGTGCGGTCGCGTCTTTCTTCCTGATGGTCAGAACGCGGAGTGTCGTGGCGGAGAGCGGCAACGGCCTTGAGTTTGACGTAATGATCGCGCTGATCTACGGCGGTATGCCCCTGTCGGGCGGTATGAAGACAAAATTTCTTGCCGCCGTTTTCGGCGCGATAATCGTGACGGTACTTAAGAACGGACTTATCATGTGGGGACTCTCTACCGGGATGGTCGCGCTTGTGAAAGCGATTATTTTTATGCTTTTGATTTCAGTAAACTATACCAGAACAAAAGGGCCGCTGCCGCGGTAATTACAGGAGGACGGATATGAAGAATGTAGTAGTGTGCGTATTGGCCGGAATGGTGTTGGCAGGTTTTTTGTCATGCTCGAAAAAGGATGCGCCTGCCGCGGCATCGGGACCGGCCTCGTTGCAGGGCTCGGTACAGCCGTCAGGAAACACGGGACTGCCGGTAACGGGCGCAAAGTCGAGCCATAAAGACTCAGGGACCGCTCCAATAAAAATCGCGTTCATCATTTATAGTTGGACAGATGATCAGGGACAATACATCCAACAATACGGAAAATATCTCTCCGACAATTTTAATATTGAGCTTGAATATGTTTCGGCGGAGAACTCCGCCGAGGAGACAATTGATACGGTGGAAAGTCTCTGTTCAAAGGGTGTTGACGGAATAATTCTTGCCAATACAAAAGGTTTTCAGAGCTGGGCGGCTATCTGTGAGGAAAACAAGGTATACTATTCCATTATGCTGGGCCAGCTTGATGATGCGGATGACAGAGCCTTTGCCGACACCTGCAAGTATTTCCAGGGCAGCCTCGGGAATTATGATTATTCATGGGTTGGTGAAATTTATGCGAAACATACTCTTGACAAGGGATATAAAACGATCCTTATCGCCGGCGCCTCGCCGGGAATGCAGAAACAGACCGACCAAATGATAGCAGGATATACCGAGGCGCTTGACAGGGCGGGACTTAAATACGATACAGTCAGGGCGGCGTTTAACCAGCTCTTTACGGCAATCTCCGCACGGCTTGCGGGAAAAACATACGACATTGTATATTGCCCAATCAGCATGATGAACTTTGCGGTTTCAAATATTTACGCCAACAATCTTGTCGGAAAAACCAAAACGATGGGACACGGTACAAGCGAAGATCTTCAGGATGCGATGGACGCTGGCGTCATTAGTATGTTTTCCGATAACTTTACAACTGATGTCGGTGTTAATGTTGCTTTTATTATCAATGCGGTAGAAGGTAACAAATACAAGGACTGGCCTACGGACAGGTTCGCCTTTATCGCCGCGCCTACATTTGCCATACAGAATGAAGACGACTATGCGGTGTATACGAAGTATGTCCGCAACTATGAAAGCAATCCCTTCCTCTGTAGTGCGGACAAAGTAAGAAGCATGATCCTTTCATATAACGGCGATACGTCATTTGGCGCGATCAAAGATTATGTTGAAACAATGAGTTTGGACAAACTGAAGGATCAATAATGAACAAGGACGGCGTATTGTCACGGATTGTGAAGTCACTCGCGCTGCCGCTG
>JAISQD010000097.1 GCA_031274415.1 Tannerellaceae bacterium
CCTGAACATAGGCCTGCATTACAACCGCTTTTTCCGCAACGCATGGATAGACCAGTTCTATGCTTCCGCACAAATGAGCGGCGCAGGGAATATCTATTGGACGGAAACGAACGACATCAAACAACCTTTCTACGCCCTGCTGAACATGAAGACAGGCGTCCGGAAAGGCATCGTAAGCGCCAGCCTGTGGAGCCGCAACCTCACCGCAACGGACTATGCCGCTTTCTACTTCGAATCACGGAATACCCCATTCATCCAGAAAGGAAAACCTCTCCAGGTCGGTGCGGAAATATCCCTGACCTTCTGAAGAATGTCCCGTTATTGGTAGTATCGTACCCAATCTATCCACATCTCCACCGGTAGGTCGTCGGGATTGACTTCGCCTACCCATGAGCCGCCCAACTGCATGTCGATGAGGAGATAAAAAGGCCGGCCGAAGGGATATTGCTTGTTCTCTTCGGCCGTGTCTATGCGCGGATAGGTGAACGTATGGCGGTCGTTGATAGAAAAGCTCAGGCTGTCGGGGTAGACTTCTACGCTGTATACGTTGTAGTCGTCGCGGTCGATAGACCCTTGCCCGCCCTGTTGGGGTTCTTTGATGTGCAACCTTTGGGTGTAGTAGGAATGGACGGTCTGGTAGGCGATGCTGTCGTTGTTGAGGCGCTCCATGATATCAATCTCCCCACCGTCGGGCCAGCCCCCGACCTGAGGCAGCATCCAGATAGCCGGCCATGCGCCGGTGGCGCCGTGCAGTTTGGCCTTGACTTCGAGGCGTCCGTAGGTAAAGAGCCTTTTATCTCTTGTATACACGCCTCCGGTGATAAAAGGAACGGTATCGGTAGACCGGTCATGATTGACAAAACCTCTCAGGATCAGTTTCCCGTCCGTTACGCTGTACAGGGAATCGACGTCGGACATATAGTTGTTCCAATCCGATCTTCCCCGTGGTATTTTACTCCATACCGTTTCGTCGAAGCGGCCATCAGTCCGGTTAAAGTCTTCTTCCCAAACAAGTTGCCACTTGTCCTCACTGGTCTGCCCGTTACAGGAAATGGCTATCGCCAATCCGGTCAAACATCCGATGTAGATGATTATTCTGTTCATTTTTGTTTGCTCCCGTCCAATGTCAGGCAATCGCCGTCATATTTTAGTTTGATACGGTAATGCTGATTTTTTCTGTCTTCCCGACGTTGAGTTCCCTCTTTTTCATGTGATGTAACTCTGCCTTTAGGGGAGGATATGCAGGGTCATACACGTTCCTTTCTATCTTAACCCGGCGGCATCCGTCGAGAAAGAAATTGACTTCCCGCCCGTGCGGGGGGTAGGCATCCGTATATTCTATGCGGTTATTACTGAAGGTCAATCCGTCTACCGAACGGGCATACAATAGATTGTATTCATAATGCCGGAAAATATTGTTTTCTATCCGGATATTCCGGTGGTACGGTTCTTCACGGTCACTCGTCGGTTTGTGGGACGGGGTGATACAGATAACGGCTTCGCCCCATTCCCCGTTTTCGGCCGAAGACATACAGTTCTCAAAGATGTTGTCCCTGATGGTGAAATCGCCGACGGCGCCGGCCTCAAACCAAAAATTGGTATCTCCTTCCACCAGGATCGCCGAACCGGCTGTACGGAATATGTTTTTTTCAAACAAGGCACGCTTCGGGGTGGTCAGCAAAATACCACGCGCCCTGTTTCGACGCGGGATGACGCAGTTTACGACCTCTATCTCCGGCGTCCATGTCATATTTTCCACCACAAAAGTAGAATCAATGCCCGCAGGAAGAACCTGGTCGAACGTCAGTTTCGCCTGTTTTTCACCTATTGCAGTGACCTCTTTCACCGTCAATCTGTTTTCATCCCGTTGCATGGTGGCTACCTTTACAAAACAGACTTCATCTCCCGGATTATAATAAATGTTGGAGGGATGCCATTTATGCGTTATCGTGATGGAATGTGTGTCGTTTACTTTCCTGACACTCGTATAGGTGCCCCTGAAATTCGCCCAGTCGTCGGCATGTCCGGTATGCGTACAATTTTCTACCCGTACAAGCCCTTTGCAATTGGGGAAATAGGTGGCATCCGCCATCGAACTGAACACCCTGCCTTTTGCTTCATTGGCTTGGACATAGACACGATTGAAGTGAAGCCCGTCGCACATGAATGATAATATACCCGTTCCTGTGGCATAAAAGATATGAATATCTTCCAGCGTCGTTTGTTTGTTTTTATACAGGAATATTCCCGATCGTTCCCTTTGCGCATAAAGGGCAATGTATGTACCGGCAGGGAACTTTTTTGCTTTTCCATACAGGCGTACAACGCCCGGCGTTCTTTCTTCGGCTTCATTTTCGAAGACATTGTCACCTAAGGCGCTTTCCCTTTCCCGCACCACTACCTCCTTTTTATCCTTGTCGAAAAGGGTATAGTGAATCACGGGCGTTTTCCACCCTTCACCTGTAAAGCGGAGCTTCCCGTTTTCAATTATATAGGGATAGCTTGATTTATCTATGTCGATTTCTATGTATTCATCGGTGGTTTCCCTGATCACAGCCTGTGATGTCAACGGCCTGTCCCAGTCGATAGAAAAGTTTTTGAATGTAACATGTTCACATTCCTCTGCTTTTATGGCGATCATGCGCCCGTGGAATACCAGTTCGGAACCCTCCCCGTCAATCGTCAGGTTCTTGAACCCCCGCAAAGTGATCGCTATCTGTTCGACTGAATCCGGAAGCGTACCGTCATACCAGAAATCATACCTCCCCTTGGGGAATTTAAGCACGGCGGATTCGTAACCCCGACAGGCTTCCAATGCCTTTTTCACCTGAGATACAGCGCTTACCCTGCTCGATGGTACCACGCCAAAGTCTGTAACCGATATGATTTTCTCTGCGGATAATGCCATACCCGCAAACCATATACCTGTTAGTATTAAAACTTTCTTCATATTTATTATTTGTTGTTTATTACAAGTGTAAATGGTGATTTTCACCTAATTTCGATCACAAATGTACGATAAAATATATATATTTCGTTCCCATAAACTGTGAGAGCAAAAAAAATGGGGCTAACTCTTTTTTTGAGGTGCTATGGTGAGATGTCTCCGCGCGTTCGCTTCGCTTTCTTGGTTATAATGACGACAAATACAATCACTTGAAAATCAATAAGTACCCGTCATTGCGAGCGCAGTGAAGCAATCCAGAGGTGGGACACACAGACGCACTTCTGGATTGCTTCACTGCGTTCGCAATGACGGATGTATCGTAAATCTCTACCAATGACGCGTGTGTTACCAATGACGCGTGTGTTATAAAGCCCTTCTCTTCAAAGGCTCCCTCAGTAGCCATAATACCGCCCCATCCCTTTTCCTCCCTTATTATGATGACACAAATAAGGGAAGAGAGA
>JAISQD010000112.1 GCA_031274415.1 Tannerellaceae bacterium
TTGGTGCGCGCAGAAAACAAGAGGAATGGATGATTTGTAATTATACGGAAAGTTCTGAATGAAAACTTTTTTGCACAATTCGTTTTTTAAATCTACACAATTCGTTTTTGCGATTTTAATCATAAGCATCATTTCCAAAAGTGATGCCGAAAAATAGTCCGGATCAGTTAATGTTGCATAAGATTTCGTTAAATCAACACTTTTTATAGCCCATTTTCTCTCTTTTTCCGCATCGAATGAAATTGACATATTCATGCTAATTTCAGTTAATTCACAGACAAATGACAGAAAAGTAAGCCTGTCAATGTAATTAAAGCCATTAAAATCCTTATATCGCTGACAAAATGTATTTTTCAAACCATTAATTTCTGCTATTTTTCTCGTTCAAGGAGAGATTTCGGGGCAAAGAAACGGGTTTTGGCGGGGGTAATTTTGACTATTTGTCACAAAAGAGGCCAAACCTCTATTTTCAGGCTTCATTTTGTCTTTTTGTCAGTAGCCTATTTTGCATCCAGGAAGTCACCCCCCTTTTCCTTGTCCTCGTTCAGATATTTATTGACGAACTCTTTCGGTAGCATGTTATAGCTTTTCTGGAACACTTTGGCAAAATAAGAGGGGGAGCTGAAACCGACACTGTAGGCCACTTCATTGATCCGCATATCGGTTTCCAGTAGCAGTTTACATGCTTTTTTTAAACGGTAATTCCGCAGGTAATCACCTGGCGTTACACCACTTATGGTTTTTAGCTTCCGTTGTAAGTTCGAACGGCTGATGTTGAGTATACCGGTCAATAATTCCACAGAAAAACTTTCTTCCGATATATACTTTTCTATTTCTTCATTCAGCTTATTGAGGAATAGCTCATCATTTTTGTTGAAAACAAGGTTCGAATAAGAGGCCAGGGGCGAACGGTTGAACGCATCCAGCATGGCTTTACGGTTCTCTATCAGACTCAGGATCTGGGCCTTGAGGTAAGATGTCGAGAAGGGTTTTTCGATATATACGTCAGCCCCCGATAGTAGCCCTTCAATTTTGACCGCATTCTCGGTCTTGGCAGACAATAATATGACGGGGATATGGCTGTAATTGATATCCGACTTGACTTTTTTTGTGAACGATATGCCATCTATGCCGGGCATCATGATGTCGGATATAATGATATCGCAACTCTTTTCTTCGAGCAACAGTAATGCATCGGTGGCATTTAGCGCCGAATCAACGATATAGTCGTTTTGCAGGCACTTTTTTATAAAAGAAACCATGTCCGGGTTATCTTCTACGACGAGGATACAATACCGGGAATTTGTTTCCGCCTGCTGTATCGTTTCCGCCGGAAGAGGAGGCACCGGCTGGTCGGGGAATGATCCCGCTTTTAAAAAGGACGGCTCGATATCCGGGAACCGGAAAGTGAATACCGTACCTCCATTCTTTCCGTCTGCCACATCTATTCTCCCGTCCAGCACATCGGCCAGGTTCTTTGCCAGCGACAGACCCAGTCCTGTTCCTATCTTGCGGTCTTCGGTCTGAACCTGATAGAAGGGGTCGAATATCAACGATTTATGACTTTCGGATATCCCTCTTCCGTTATCCTCGACAGTAATCATGTACGAATTGTTATCGTCACAGGCTAAAGATAATATGATCCTGTCTTTGGTATATTTCAGGGCATTTGTCAGTAGATTGCCGATTATTTTTGTCAGGGCGTCGACATCCGAGTTTATTCTGATCTTCTTTTTATCCTGGGGCAAGTTTAATATAAAGTCGATTTGTTTTCGCTGGGCTGTTTTTTTGAAACGCTCATACAATTCGTAGACAAATTCTTTCAGCTGGATACTTTCCGGGTTGACAACATAGTGAACGGAATCCATCTTCCTGAAATCCAGCAATTGATTGATAAGTACGGTCAGCCGGCTGCAGTTTTTCTCGATGATCAGCAGGTTTTGTGTCATCTCGGTATGGCCTTTATCCATGTTGATCACCTCTTCCAGCGGAGCTGTAATCAGGCTTAACGGCGTCCTTATTTCGTGTGCAATGGTTGTAAAGAAGTCGATTTTCGACTTGAAGGCCAGTGTTTCCTGTTCCGCTTTAAATGCGTCGAGTTGCTGGATGCGTTTCTTTTTATCTTTTTTCCAGTAATAAGACAGGGCGGCATAGGCCAATGATATCAATACTATAAAATACAAGATTTTAGCAGGTAACGAAAGCCAGAATGGAGGCGATATCTCGATCTCGATATGCGTTCCGGTTTCGTTCCATAAATCATCGTTGTTTGTTGCTTTTACACTGAACCAATATGTCCCGTAAGGTAGGTTAACGTATGTCACGCTTTTATTATTCTCGACATAGTTGTAGTCTGTATCAGTCCCTTCCAATTTATAAGCATACCGATTCTTTGCCTGGCTAATATAACTCAGGCTGACGTATGATACGGTGAACGACGATTTATCATACGGCAATTTGATCTTTTGCTTCTTATTCAGCTTGATCTGTATGTCGTTTTCCGTTTCGGTATCCGAATGCCCCAACAGGTTTATTCCTGTGATTTCCACCGGAGGTATCACGATATTTTTCGTTGCATTCAGGTCTTGCGGATAAAAGGAGCTAAAGCCGTTTATCCCGCCAAAATAGAATTTTCCGTTCCTTGCCTTATAGCTCGATTTATAATTAAACTGGTTGCTTTGCAGCCCGTCTTCTTTATTGTATAACACCAACGTGTGGGGATCGGACAGGCTAAAACAGACCAACCCTTTGTTACAGCTGATCCACAGGTTACCGAACGGATCGTCCAGGATACCATACACCACATTGTTGGGCAGTCCGTCCGCCTCGGATATATTGGCGAAATCGTCCTTTTTAGCATCATAGATGAAAATACCCTTTCCCTCGCTCGAAAAAAAGATCCGCCTCTGGCTGTCTATATACACACTGGTGAGTTTGCTGTTCACGATGGGATTTTCACTGTTTAGTATGTCATCATAATGGATCCATTTGCCGGTTGCTGCATCCAGCTTTATGACGCCTGTTCCATAGGTTGCCAGCCATACATTCCCCGAATGGTCTTCTTTGATGTCGTAGATAAAACCGGTAACGGATTCGATGTGGGTAAAGCTATCGGTCGCCTTATCGTATTTGTTCAACCCGACCGAAGAGCCTACGTAAATATCTCCCTGGCGGGTTTTGTACAGCGAAAAAATACAATTGTCGCGCAACGTGTTTTTGCCTTTACTGTTGTTTCTGTAGTTGATCAGCGACTTGGTTTTGGTGTTGTATACATCGATTCCCCTCGAAAATGTTCCGATCCATAGTTTGTCTCCATCCAGCAGCAAAGCATGTATGTTATGGTAGGATGTCGTGATCGGCTGGCTGATATTTTTTGTTTCAGCGTTGAAATAGTTGACTCCTCCATCCTCCGTTGCGATCCACAGGTTTCCATACCGGTCTTCGCAAAACTGACTGACCGCCTTTCCCGACAGCGTGCCGGGGCGACGATCCGGGTAATAGGTGTCGGTGTTCAGTTGCGAAGGATGCAGGTAGTTTACGCCCCCGAAATAGGTGCCGATCCATATTCCGTTTTCCTTGTCTCTATAGATCGAATAGACATTCTGATCGCTCAGGCTATGTTGTAAGTGGGAAATATCTATTCTTTCGGACTTTTTCGTTTCCGGGTCGAACCGGTATAACCCATCATCCGAACCGATGAATAAGGTTTTATCGTCGTATTGAAAAATAGACCTGATGTGTGTTACATACTGAAAGTCATCATTCTGGTTCAGATACGACACATAGCTGTCCGATTGTTTATCATACGAGTAAAGTCCATTTCCCCAGGATCCCAGCCACAAGTTGCCATTCTTGTCTTCCAGAATCGACAGGATCTCATAAGGAAAGCCTTCGGAGGCGCTAAACATTGATTCTACCGGGTCGAGCTTATCCGTATCCCTGTTGTACCTGAGCAGTCCGGAGCGGGTTCCTATCCAGATGTTGCCGGACTGGTTCCCATATATCACCCAGCATGCATTCGTTTCCAAGCTGTACTTTGAAAGCTCTATTTTTGTCAGCTTCTTTCGTTCCGGGTTGTACCTGAATATGCCCTGTGTCATGGAGGCTATCCAGATATCGCCGGCCTGATCCTGATACACCGCATTTACGGCAGAGGTTAAACAGCTCATGCCATCGCTTGCGGTACCGGTCACTTTGGTAAATATCCTCTCAACGGTATCCATAATATACAATCCCGCATCGGTTCCAATATACAGATTACGGTCGTTTCCTTCTATCAGACACCGTATAAAATTATTCCCTATCGAATGCGGATTCGTTGCTTTATGGCGAAAGACGTGAAAATTATTTCCGTCAAACCTGTTTAATCCGTCTTTGGTCCCGAACCACATAAATCCTTTCGAATCCTGTATGATACTGTAAACCGTATTTTCCGATAGCCCATCGTCAACTTGTATTTTCTTGAAATGAAAGTCCGGGCTTTTTTGGGAAAACAGGAACAAATTTGCCGGAAAAAACAGAAATAAGACAATTAATTTGGTGATGTTCATATTGTCCAACGTTTTTTGTAAGTAAAAGTAATCCGTTTATGCATTGCTTATATGATACACGGAATATATTTATGGTAAAAAGTAATCAATATATGCCAATTTTCGGTCGATTCTTCGCATTGACCTGTTTTTGCCTTTTTATCAAAATATTTTTAGATATATTGCCGCCTCTGTTAACGTTGTTCACAGGCCAATATAATATACATATAACACTATGAGAGTCTTAAACATTCTGATCGCTTTACTTGTAAGTATAGCGTTAACATCCTGCCAAAACAGGGACAAAGTAGCAGAGATGAAACCGGTTCCTTTCGGAGACCCGTTCATCATGCTCCATAAAAATGTCTACTATGCCTATGGTACACATGCTAAAGAGGGCATAGCGGTTTATACGTCCGGTGATTTAGTGCATTGGAAAAAAGCTGCGGCGCTCGCTTTACACAAAAACAACTCATGGGGCGAACGCTGGTTCTGGGCGCCTGAAGTCTATTATATACAAGAGAAAAAGGCCTTTTTCATGTACTATTCGGCGGACGAGCATATCTGTGTGGCCGTCTCCGATTCCCCTCTCGGCCCGTTTGTACAGGATGAAAAACAACCCATGATCGTGGACGAAAAGTGTATTGACAGTTCACTGTTTATGGATGATAACGGCAAGCCCTACCTGTATTTCGACCGCTTCAATGACGGGTTGAACATCTGGGTGGCCGAGCTGGAAGACGACCTGAAAACCATTAAACACGCTACGTTGACCAAATGCATCAACGTCTCCCAGCCTTGGGAAGAGGTGTGGCCCCGCGTCAATGAAGGCGCTTTTGTGACGAAATACAAGGGGGTGTATTACATGACCTATTCGGGAAACAGCTACGAAAGCCCCTTTTACGGGGTAGGCTATGCTACGGCAAACTCTCCCGCCGGGCCTTGGACGAAATATGAGAAGAACCCGATCCTGCAAAAGCCGGATACGCTTGTAGGCGTAGGACATAGCTCCATGTTCAAAGACAAGGACGGACAGATGAGAATCGCATTCCATGCCCACAATAACCAGGAAAAAATTCATCCGCGACAGATGTACATGGCCGGCATCAGCTTCACGGACGACGCATTGCCTGTCATGCAGGTAACAGGTCATATCCTGAAATCAATGGCCATGGATGAGTGATGTTGAAGAATGAAAGAATAGGGAAATAAAATAGCATTTTTTAGCCAATACTTCCAATTGGCTGAAAATTGTCTTTTATTGCACGATTTATTCCATTCCGTTCACCGGCAATTCTCTTTATTTGCACAATTAAATAGTCATAATAGTTAACCATTAAATTTGTATCAATGATCTCAAAAAAAATGAAGCTTTGTATGCTTGTTTTATACAGCATGTTTTTGTGCATTCATGCAAGTGCGCAAACGGGTAATAAAAGTATCTCCGGCATTGTCGTGGATGCTCGGCAAGAACCTATGATAGGGGCTACGGTGGCCGTTAAAGGGACGGCAAACGGGACAATGACGGATTTGGACGGGAAATTCAAATTAAATGCGCCCTCTCAAGGGACGCTTGTTATTTCTTATATCGGATATACAACACAAGAAATCACGATCACCGGGGATTCC
This sequence comes from Tannerellaceae bacterium, assembly GCA_031274415.1. Taxonomy (GTDB): domain Bacteria; phylum Bacteroidota; class Bacteroidia; order Bacteroidales; family Tannerellaceae; genus DFXE01. The sequence goes on from JAISQD010000112.1 coordinate 6,159, forward strand.
GACTATAAGATCGTGATGCGGGAAGACGAACTGGTGTTGGATGAAGTGGTGGTTGTCGGATACGGCACCATGAGGAAAAAAGATTTAACCGGTTCTGTGATTCAAATTCGTCCCGAGAAAATGGCGAACGAAAACCCCAAGACGGTGCAGGATATCCTGCGCGGCACGCCGGGTTTGCAAGTGGGCTACGACGCGTCGGCAAAGGGCGGAGGCAGCATGGAGATACGCGGACAGCGTTCGGTCTATACCGACGGAGGACACAACAGCCCTTTGCTTATCCTTGACGGCATGCAATTCTACGGGGAACTGTCGGAAATCAACCCCGACGATATTGCCCAGATCGACATCCTCAAAGATGCTTCGGCAGCGGCTATTTATGGGGCAAAGGCGGCAAGCGGCGTTCTCATCATTTCTACGAAAAAGGGGAAAATGGGAAAACCCGTCATCAACGTGACCACGAATATCGGCTGGACGCAAGCAAGCGACTACCGTAAAAGATTCGGTACGGAAGACTATCTGCAACATCGCCAGGACTGGTACACAAAAAATACCTATGGCGTGAATCCGGAAACCGGCGCTTATGAAGCATACCAATCCGGCGTTTATACCGACCGCCCCGGCTATTTCATGCGTCCCGACCAGTTGCCGGCCAATGTTTCCGTTGATAGCTGGCGGGGGTATACGACGAATGCTGATGGCGAATCCGACCTGAGTATCTGGGCGAAACGGCTTGGATTCATGGGTAATGTGCTCGAAAATTTCCTTGCCGGCAAAACCGTCGATTGGGCTGATCACACCTACCGGACAGGCTTCGATCAAGACTACAACGCCAGCGTAAGCGGCGCCGGCGAAAGAATAAACTACTATTTGTCGATGGGTTATTTAAAGAATGAAGGCGCATTTGCAAGCGATGGATACTCGGCTGTTCGCGCCAACATGAAAATAGACGCCAAGGTGAACAAATGGTTCGACATCGGCGCCAACGTCAACTTTCAGGACCGCTCGGACGGTGAAATAGGCATTGAGAACGACTACCAGATGCGCAACAGTCCCTATGCCGACTATGCCGACGAAACAGGCAATCTCGTACAATATCCCTTGAGCGGCGAATACGCACAAAGGGGCTATAACTACGATTTCCAAAAACAATACCTGGAACTGGAAAAGGGCTACACGGTGCTCAACAGTATCGTGAACGCCAAAGTAACGTTGCCGTTCAATATCACCTACTCGTTCAACGCCTCGCCGCGTTATCAGTTCTTTTATGACCGCTATTTCATGTCGGCAGCCCTGCCCGGTTCCGACCCCAAAGCACGCGGGGCAAATCGCGAGCAGGCAAAACGTTTCGACTGGTCGCTCAACAATACCATCAATTGGGACTACATATTCAAGGAAAAGCATCACGTCATCCTTACGCTCGTTCAGGAAGCCGAAGAACGCCAGTACTGGCAAGACCGCATCGAAGCCCGCAATATCCTGCCGTCGGACGCCTTGGGATTCCATAACACCAAGAATGGGAGCAAAGAAAACAGCACCTACTCCTCTTCCGACTCGCACCAGACGGCAGACGCCCTGCTGGCGCGCCTGTTTTATGCCTACGACAATCGCTATATGCTCACCACATCCATTCGCAGGGACGGGTATTCCGCCTTCGGCCAATCCAATCCGTACGCCACTTTTCCGTCGGTAGCATTGGCATGGACATTTACAAACGAAAAGTTCTTCGCATGGAACGATGTGATGAGCAACGGTAAATTGCGCGTATCCTATGGTAAAAACGGCAACCGGTCGTTGGACAATCCCTACCTGGCGCTTGCCAACCTGTATGAAGGAGCAGGTAAAATGCAAGGCTATATCAACTCATCGGGAGAACAGAACCTGTTGCGTTATTTAATGGCTGACCGTTTGGCCAATCCGAATCTGCAATGGGAAAAAACAACGTCATGGAACTTCGGACTTGATTTCGGTTTCCTCAACGACCGCATATCGGGAAGCTTGGAATACTACAATATGAGTACACATGATATGATTATGAATCAACGTCTGCCGGAGTTTACAGGCTTTACGAACATCACGACCAATCTGGGACAGGTGGACAACCGCGGTATTGAATTATCATTAAGTTCGCTGAATATCAGGAACAACAATCTGGAATGGACGACCACACTCGGTTTCTCATACAACAAGAACGAGATAAAGCATCTTTACTACCAAAACGAAGATATCCTGGATGTGGAAGGGAATGTGATCGGTACAAAAGAGATGGACGATATCAACAACAGCTGGTTTATCGGACAGCCCATCAGCACCATCTGGAACTACCGCGTGACCGGAATCTGGCAGGCTGACGAAGTAGAAGAGGCGAAAAAATACGGCCAGGTGCCCGGCGACCCGAAAGTGGCGAACAACTATACGGCCGACGATGTGATCAATGCCGACGGCTCCGTTACGCACGTGTATAACAACAAGGACAAAGAATTTCTCGGACAAACGGCGCCGCCCATTTTCTGGTCGCTGCGTAACGAGTTTGTATTGTGGAAAGACCTCAGCATCTCGTTCAACATCTATTCCAGAATGGGGCACAAAAGATTGGCGGGCTACTACCTCAACAATGATGACGACGGGGGACGTATGGCTTACGCCATGCAGAATGTGCCTGCGAAAACGTATTGGACTCCCGACAATCCCACCGACAAATACGGACGTATCGAAGCCAAAGGACCTACCGGAGCCGCCGGCGCAGAAAAACTGTACGACCGTTCGTTCATTCGCCTCGACAACATTTCGGTGGGATATACATTGCCCAAAAAGTGGACGTCGAAGTGGGATTTGGAGCGTGTCAAAATCTACGGCACGATCCGCAACGTTGCCGTGTGGGCAAAAGACTGGGAATACGGAGACCCTGAAGCCGACCCTGCCTTCGGGCAAGCCGGCAGCGGCAACGGCGGGTTGGCCACACGTGTTTTTACCCTGGGATTGAACTTGACTTTTTAACCTCTAATAGTAACAAAGATGAAACAGATCATTCAAACATGGAATCATATATGCCTTACCCTCTTTATGAGTGGCATAATCGTGCTTGGCGGATGTTCGGAGGATTTCCTGAAACCCGACCCACTATCGTTCTATGAACCTACCGCCACGTTTAGCTCCGAATCGGGCTTGCAGGCGGCAATGGCCATATGCGACCGTCACCTCAAACTCTACTGGGCAACCGACCATAACGAGATGCTTAGCCTGGGCACAGAGTATATCTTCTCCGAATTGATGGTTGCCAGCGCAACCGACAAGCGCAGCATGCTTTGCGATGTAGCCAATATGCTCACGCCTACAAGTGAAACGACGTTGCAGAATCTCGACAGGACAAACAGTATCTGGTATTTCTGGCAGGAAACCTACAAAGGTATTATGTACGCCAATACCGTTATCCAGTTTGTGGATGCCGTGGAAGGGCTGGACGAAACAACCAAAAACATCTATAAAGGCAGGGGGTATTTTCACCGTGCCTACCGCTATCTGGCGTTGGTGTTCCAGTTCGGCGATGTACCGCTTGTCGCCAAGGTGATAGAGGTACCCAAGCAAAACTACCGCAGTACCAAGCGCGACGCGATCCTGCAAATGATTACGCAGGATCTGGAGTTTGCCGTACAATGGGTGCCCGACCAAAAAGACATGGACCTGATCGGTATGGTGAACAAGGGCGCCTGCCGCATGCTGCTTGCCAAATGCTATCTGGCGCTGGGAGAGTATGCCAAGGCCAAAGAGCAGACCGATATATTGATTGATCAATCGGGCTATTCGCTGATGCAAAATACCTTCGGTACGTTCAACGACGGAGGAGAGCCTGCGACCTGGCCTATTACCCGAAATGTCATCTGGGATTTGCACCGTGCCGAAAACAAACTCATCTCCGCCAACAAAGAGGTCATCATGGGTATGCCCAATCGTGGTTCGGATGCGGAATCTTTCGTTAAAATGCTGACGATGCGCATCCTGTATCCCTTTCTTTTCGACGGCAGGCTAAAGACAAAGGATGATAAGCAGGCGTTGATGAACTTAAGACGCAACCATGCCGATTATGATTCAAAATATGATTATATGCGGGCATTCGGGCGCGGGATTGCGACATTCCGTCCCACCTGGTTCCAGACCCATGCCCTGTGGGCGGTGAACGGCAAAACGGATGCCACCGACTTGCGGCACAGTTCGGAGACAGGCAACTGGGTACGCATGGAGGATTACCGCGTCAACAACAAGGCCTCTTCGGAATTTGGAAACCCGATCACCCTTTTCAACGACAACGGAGCGCTGCTGTGTAGCGACACCATTCGCCGCTGGTACGATGTGCCCCATTACATATTCTATCTGGACGACCCGGTGAATGACGCCAACATCAGCGGCTCCGACGGGAACAGGGGCGCTACGAACGGAGGCAACGCCGACTGGTATCTCTACCGTTTGGCGGAGGCCTACCTCCTTCGGGCAGAAGCCAAATATTACATGAACGAGAACGACCTGACCATCAAGGACGACTTGAACATCGTGAGGCAGAGGGCAAAATGCACAGAACTGTATAATGGCGCCGTTACGATCGGTGATATAATGAACGAGCGTGCCCGCGAATTGTATTGGGAAGAATGGCGCAACGTGGAACTGACACGCGTGTCGCTCTGCCTTGCCCGCAGCGGCAAACCCGACGAATGGGGCAATACGTATAGTCTGGATAACTTTGACAAGCAGAGCGGCACGGATCCCAGCGGCGGGAGTTACTGGTATCAACGCATCGTACACTACAGTATGTACAACAAAGGGCCTGTGCAAATTGATGCCACCGGCAATAGCAACCCCAACTATACCATGGACAAAAAGAATATCTATTGGCCGATTCCCAATGCGGCAATTACCGCTAACAACAAAGGGGAGCTGAGCCAGAATTATGGGTATGACGGCTATGACCCCGCTACCCCCAAATGGGATAAATGGGAAGATGCCGTAGCAGACGAAGACAAAACAACAGATTAAACGGTTTAACAATCAAAATACGCTATATGTATAAAAAGATTTTATTCGTATCCGCCCTTTTCTCTGTCCAGTGCATGTTCGCACAGGATGATGTGCTGACCAGTTTTTCAGAAGGATATACTCCCGAAGAGGTCGGGAAACGGTTGGCCTGTCATTTTGTGGACGACAGGCATGACCTGTATGGAGGCCGGTGGATTCATTATGCTGAAGTCTGTACGTGGAACGGAGCTATCCGGTATGCTGTACTAACAGAAGACCGGAAGCTCATTACACGTTTGCAGGACAAGTTCGAGCCTCTGTTTTCTACGGAGAAGAAGCTGTTGCCCGCGATGAATCACGTCGATTTGAATATGTTCGGAAGCCTGGCGCTGGAACTCTATCAGATAACAAAAGATAAACGGTATCTGGATTTGGGAATAGCGTATGCCGATACCCAGTGGGAAGCGCCAGGGAATGCAAAACCGGAAGAAAAAGCATGGGCGGAAAAGGGATACACCTGGCAAACCCGTCTGTGGATCGACGACATGTACATGATTACCATCCTGCAAACCCAAGCCTATAACGCAACAGGAGACCGGAAATACATCGACCGGGCAGCGAAGGAAATGGTCATGTACCTGAATGAACTGCAACGACCGAACGGCCTTTTCTATCATGCGCCGGATGTTCCTTTCTATTGGGGGCGGGGAGATGGCTGGATGGCCGTAGGCATGGCGGAGTTGCTTCGCTACCTGCCCGAAGAGCACAAAGACCGTCCGCGTATCATGGAGGGCTTTCGTACCATGATGAAAAGCCTGAAAACGTATCAAAGGCCTGATGGCATGTGGAATCAACTCATCGACGAACCGGACTGTTGGGCGGAGACGTCCGGATCGGCCATGTTCGCCTGCGCTTTTATTACAGGAGTCAAACAGGGGTGGCTGGCTGCCGGAGAGTATGCTCCGGCAGCCCGGAAAGCATGGAGGGCTTTGGTTCCGTATATCGACGAACGGAATAATGTTACTGAGGTATGTATCGGTACAGGTAAAAAGAATGATAAACAGTACTATTACGACCGTCCGCGCCTTGCCGGTGACTTTCATGGACAGGCGCCCTATCTTTGGTGTGCCGTTGCCCTCTTGGAAAAGAGTTCGGTATCTGTGGTCAGCCCATCGGCACAAAATCATGAACCGAACGTATTAACCGAAAACGAAATACAGGAGGGCTGGAAACTCCTGTGGGACGGCAAAACCACCGACGGCTGGAGAGGCGCCAGGCTACATACGTTTCCTGAAAAGGGATGGAGTATAAAAGATGGCATACTGAAAGTCCATAAAAGCGGCGGCTCCGAGTCGGCTAACGGCGGGGATATCGTGACCGTTAAGAAGTATACGAATTTTATAGTGAAGGTGGATGTCAAAATAACAAAAGGAGCAAACAGCGGAATTAAGTACTTTGTCGATTCCGACCTGAATAAAGGGGAAGGTTCGGCCATCGGCTGCGAATTTCAGATACTGGACGACAACAACCACCCGGATGCCAAATTGGGCGTGAAAGGGAACAGGACATTAGGCTCCCTGTATGATCTTATACCGTCAAAAAGACCTCCTTCCTTCACCTTTGATATGGATGGCTTCAATACCGCCATGATCATCGTAAAAGACAATAAAGTCGAGCATTGGCTGAACGGGGTAAAGCTGGTGGAATATGAACGGAATAATCAGATGTTTAATGCCCTTGTGGCTTATAGCAAATATAAGAACTGGCCAAACTTCGGCAACCATAGCGAAGGGAATATCCTGTTGCAGGATCACGGCGACGAGGTCTTCTTTAAGAATATAAAGATAAAGGAACTGGAATAGGCAGGGTCGTTGGTAGCGGTATTGATGATGACATTATGAAAAGGTTAGATGATTTAGAGGAAACAGGTAGCTGAATTGTTTGACAGGGATATAAAAACGATTGGTAAACATATAAACAATGCTTTAAGGGAAGAACTATCCGGCTTTTCAACTGTCGCAAATTTTGCGACAGTTGAACTTGAAGGAGACAGAAAGGTTGAGCGAAATATAGCATATTATAATCTTGATATGATTTTATCCATAGGCTACCGGGTTCTAAAGAATAAACAAGTGGAAATGACGGGGGAAACCACTCGCTTAAAAAGCCTCTTAAAATGAGAGATTTACGATACATCCGTCATTGGTACTTATAATAACGACAAATTGCTTTAAGGTTTGTCCTGAATAAACGGCTCTTTCTTATATCGAACTCACGTTAATTAGGCTCTATACCGTTTTGTGTGGGTATAGGAAAGTCCCCGCAGGGGGACGGGAGATGCATAACCGGATGTGGAGCCGAAGGCGCAACTTCCGGATAACCAAGCATCTACATCGCGCCAAGTCCCGCCAGGGACGAGATGATCTATTCCAATCTCTTTCATCTCATGCTATCCCCATTTCTTTAAGAAACGCTTATACTCATCTCGGAATAGATAATTTTCGCACAAATCATCTCGTCCCTGCTGGACTTGGCGCTGGGGGGGGGTGTCCTATCCTATCCGGAAGTTGCGCCTTCGGCTCCACATCCGGTTATGCACCTTCCGTCCCCCTGCGGGGACTTTCCTATACCCACACAAAACGTTGTTGGCCGGCGGCGCCGTCCTGACCCGCTACCGACAGGCGACTGAGTTGAGAGTTGAGAGGCTCTCGGAGAGAGCATACCTATCGACAGGTGATTTGACGGC
>JAISQD010000141.1 GCA_031274415.1 Tannerellaceae bacterium
TACTCACATCCACTGTTCCGAAGAGGAATGGGAAGGGCGATTCAAAGAGGAGTAAGTCAGAAGACCTGCCAGATAAATGAGGTTTAAAGCTTTCGAGGAATAGAGCTTGAGACAAACAAAGCACAGGAATGAATCTCCGTATTCATAGCCGGCGCAAGTTTATCCCACGATTCTTTTTAAGAAGCTGTCAGGTTTAAAACGGCTTTTTATGTTGTTGAACAGAACATGTTATGTAGGCGTATTGCTGTTGCCGGCAAGCGTTTTTGCACAGAGCAAATTGGATAGTATCCAACGGCTGAAGGAGGTTGTCGTCGTGGCCGACCGGTACCACGAAGTGATTCCCTCCCAGCGGCTTTCGGGTGAAAAGCTGGAGGCACTCAGCAGTTTCTCCGTAGCCGACGCCATCCGCTATTTTTCCGGCGTACAAATCAAGGATTATGGCGGTATCGGCGGGTTAAAGACGGTGGATATCCGCAGTATGGGCACGAACCATATGGGGGTATTCTACGATGGTATCCAATTGGGTAACGCCCAGAACGGACAGATCGACCTGGGGAAGTTCTCGTTGGACAATATCGAAGAGATATCCCTCTACAACGGACAAAAAAGCGAGATATTCCAGTCTGCAAAAGATTTCGGCTCGGCGGGAACGATCTATTTGCGTACCGCACGCCCCCGCTTTGAGAACGGGAAGAAAGACCATATCAAGGCCTTTTTCCGCACCGGCTCTTTCGGCCTGGCCAACCCCTCCCTCCTTTGGGAGCGGAAGATCAGCGAAACGGTCAGCTCGTCCCTCAATGCCGAATACATTGCCTCGTCCGGCAAATACAAATTCCGTTACCGCAAAGTACTTCAAAACGGCAGCGTGGCATGGGACACAACGGCTGTCCGCCGGAACGGGGATATCCATTCGCTGCGTCTGGAGGGAGGCGTCAATGGGTTGATGGATGAGGGGAAATGGCATGTCAAAAGCTATTTCTATGATTCGGAGAAGGGGATTCCCGGCGCGATTGTAAATAATGTATGGAAACGTTCGCAACGGCAATGGGACAGGAATTTCTTTACGCAGGGCAGTTTCCACAAACGCCTGTCCGACCGCTTCGAACTATTGGCTAACGGCAAATATGCCAACGATTGGATGCGCTACCTGAACCCCGATACCACGCTGATGTATATCGACAATACTTTTCGCCAACAGGAGGTTTACCTCTCCTTAGCCAACAAATACGCCATCCTTCCCCACTGGGACGTGAACCTGTCCACCGATTACCAGTGGAATACGCTGGATGCCACCTTGCAGGACTTTGTGTATCCCAAACGCAGCACCCTCCTTGTCGCCCTGGCTACGGCTTTTGAATGGCTACGGCTAAAAGCGCAGGCCAGCCTGCTCGGTACGTTCGTCTTTGAAAAGATCGCCGGCGACAAAAGGGAGTATACGCCCGCCGTTTTCCTCTCCTACCAGCCTTTCAGGCAGCACAATTTCAACCTGCGGGCATTCTACAAGCGCATTTTCAGGATGCCGACATTCAACGATTTATATTATACCGATATCGGCAACATCGCCCTTCGTCCCGAATATACGGCACAGTACAATATAGGGTTTCACTACGGCACAACATGCCGGCACGGGGTGATTCGGAGCCTGGAACTCCGTGCCGATGCCTACTACAATGAGGTAACGGACAAAATTGTCGCCATCCCGAAAGGCAACGGGCAGTATCGTTGGATGATGATGAACCTGGGGTATGTCGAAATACGCGGCGTGGATATTTCGGGGCAGGCCGGTTGGCGTCTCTTCCCGCATATCACCCTCCATACCAGCCTGAACTACACCTTTCAGCGGGCACAGGATTTCACCGATCCCACCGATAACGACCCCGTCGACGGAACGTATGGCGGACAGATCGCCTATATCCCGCGGCATAGCGGATCGGCCATCGCCAACGCCGTTTACCGGTCGTGGGACATGAATTACAGTTTCATCTATGTCGGCGAACGCTATCACAACTCCTCCAACATCCGCGAAAACTACGAACAGCCCTGGTACACGCACGACCTGACACTTGGCAAAACATTCGTATACAGGAAAATAAAATGCAAACTCTCGGCAGAAGTAAACAATATCCTCAATCAATATTATGATGTGGTACTGAATTACCCGATGCCGGGACGGAATTATAAACTGATTTTAAAGATTGAACTATGAGTAAACAACATGGTGTATTATGGATGGCCGGACTGATCCTCTGTCTGGCTTCCTGCAGGAAAGACGAAGAGATCATCATTCCTGAAACCGTTCCTGTTGAGACGCCCGAAGAGCCGGAAGAGTCCGAAGACCTTTCCATTCGAGGGTTTTACCTGCTGAATGAGGGGAATATGGGAAGTAATAAATCCACCCTGGACTATTACAACGATGAAACGGGAGAGTACCACCGCAACATTTTTGCCTTTGCCAATCCATCCGTCCCCAAAGAGTTGGGCGACGTGGGGAATGACATTAAAATCTACGGCAGTAAGCTCTACGCTGTCATCAACTGCTCCAACAAGATAGAGGTGATGGATAAATATACGGCCGTGCGCCTGGGGCAGATTGATATCCCCAACTGCCGCTACATCCGTTTCCACGACGGGTATGCCTACGTGACGTCGTATGCCGGCCCGGTGGAACTGAATCCCAACTACGAGCAGTTGGGGTACGTCGCGAAAGTGGATACGGCGACCTTTCAGGTGCTTGACCGTTGCTTGGTCGGCTTTCAACCCGACGAGCTGGAGATTCAGGGCAACAAGATATACGTCGCCAATTCCGGCGGTTATATGTTCCCGAACTATGAGAATACGGTATCGGTCATTGATATCCCCACATTTACCGAAACGAAACGGATAGAAGTCGCCCGCAACCTGCACCGCCTCCGTCTCGACCGGCACGGCAACCTGTGGGTAAGTTCGCGGGGCGACTATTACCACCAGCCCTCCCGCCTGTACTGGATTGATACGCAACAGGATGTTTTGGTCGACTCGCTCAATGTCGCCATCTCCAATGTCCATTTAGACGGTGATTCGCTATACGTCTACAGTACGGAATGGAGCTATATTACGATGTCGAACGTGATTACTTACGGTATTGTGGATGTGGTGAAAAAGGAGCTTGTCACACGGAATTTCATCACCGACGGCACGGAACAGCTGATCAAAATCCCCTACGGTATCATGGTACATCCGCTAACGAAAGACATCTACGTAACGGATGCCAAAAACTACGTGACGCCCGGAACGCTCTACTGCTTCGACAAGAACGGCAAACAGAAGTGGAACGTGCGAACAGGCGACATCCCTGCACATTTTGTCTTTCTGGAGGATTAACAACAAATATAAAGACAATTTTATGAAGAAAAAAATGAAACACACGAAAAGGGCTGACGGGGCGTACCTCTATCGCTGGGGTATTGTCATCCTTGTCAGCTTGTTGGGGGCGCTCAATCGCCTTACATCCATAAGACGAGATTCCGGATAATGAGCGCTATGGACGGTAGAGCTTTAGTCCTGGTATGAAAGTGAAATCTTTCAGATTAAGGGTAAACAGTTCGAGGTCGTAATAGATGGCAGTTGCAGCGATAAGTGCATCATTAAAAGTCATTTTATGGGACAAACAATATCGCTCAAGAATGCTATCGACATGGACGAGATGTTTAATTGAATAGGTGAAATTATTAATTTATTTAGCGCTTTGTTGAGACGGTGTAATTCATATTTATCTCTTGCTCCGACAAAAAGTTCGGCACGAGTAACATCTGAAATAGCAATGTTCTTATGTTCTATCGCTTTCGTGATCGTTTCAATGGTTGGGTTATTCCTATATATTTCTATAAGAATATTCGTGTCGCAGAGTATCATTTATTGGTTAAGCCTAAACGTTTATCAATATCCGATGCCCGTCTCCGAAGTTCTTTGGCGTCTATGTCGTAATCAGCCCACATGCCGCGCGTTTCTGCAAAGAGGTCATCCTTTTCTGTGGATTTGGAAACGGTTCTCGTACGCCGTTCCATTGCTTGTTGCCGGATTTGCTTGAGGTCTATGTCGCGATCTTTCCACATGCCGAATGTTTTTGAAAAGAGTTCATGCTTCTCGTCAGATTTGGAAACGGTTTTTTTCACTCTCTTGGCAGTGGCTTTTATTTCAGTGTCTATGTCCCAAGACTTTAAAAGGGACAACAGAACATCAAGCTTACTCTGTTCTATTTGATTTTTTAGAATGATATGTATCATGATTGAAACAGTTTAAATGATTAATAGTACAAATATAAAGACAATTTTATGAAGAAAAAAATGAAACACATGAAAAGGGCTGACGGGGCGTACCTCTATCGTTGGGGTATCGTCGTTCTTGTCAGCTTATTGGGGGCGGTCTGTATGTCCGCTCAATCGCCTTATATCCATAAGGTGTATGATTTCCGGCCTGCTCCGGGACAGTTTGTGAACGTGTTGCCCGAATATGAGCCGGGCGATACCAAAGAGGATATGATCCGCAAAGTGGAAGAATATATTGCCGGCGAACACCACAACGAGGGCATGATCTCCCTTGGCGGATATGGCGGATACATCGTTTTCGGCTTCGACCATCTGGTGGAGAACAAGCCGGGCAAATACGACTTTAAAATATGGGCGAACGCCTTTTACGCCAATGCCAACCCCAATCAGGGAGCGTCGCGCGAGGGAGGGAGTTGCGAACCGGGGATCGTGATGGTCTCTTACGACGCCAACGACAACGGCATCCCCGATGACGAATGGTACGAACTCGCAGGCAGCGAATACCGCAAGCCGCAAACCATCCGCAACTACCGCATCACCTACTATAAACCCGATGAAAACAAGGAGAAAACACCCGACTACAGTTACCCCTACCTGAACGACACCACCTACGTCCGATGGACAACCAACGGACACGGCGACGGCTACCTCTACCGCAACACCTTTCACAACCAGTCCTACTACCCGCAATGGATAGCGGACGAAACCCTCACCTTTGAGGGCACCAAATTAGCCAACAACTATGTGGATGAAAGCGGACAGGGAAAGTATTACGTCCAGTACGCCTACCATTGGGGCTATGCCGACAACCATCCCAACAACGACCACCGGTCGGGGTTCAACGTCGAATGGGCGGTCGACGCTGCCGGCAATAGCGTCCAACTCCCCGGCATCCACTTCATAAAGGTCTATACCGGCGTCAACCAATACTGCGGATGGCTGGGTGAAACATCCACCGAGATTGTCGGCGCCGAAGACCTCCATATCACGGGAAACGATGCCGATGTCCCCATCTTCGCCAACGGTATCGCCTTAGACCACACGGCCGTAACGGTGCGCCCCGGCAGCACGGCACAGCTCACCGCCACCATCAGCCCCTCCAATGCGACGAACAAAAACGTCACTTGGAAAAGCCTTTCAAAAGAGGTAGCCACCGTCGAAGAGGGCTTGGTCAGTGCGCTCACCGAAGGGACGGCGGTCATCCAGGCTATTTCAAACGACGGCTACTACATTGCCTCCTGCACCGTCACCGTTGCCAGCCCGACCGGTATAGAGCAGACCGCCGACGGCAATGCCAGGGTATATTACACCGCCGGCATGTTGTACCTGCTCCACATGGAAGGGTACGCCTGCACGGTGGTAACAATCACCGGACAACAGGCGGCCGCTTTCCGGGTTGATTCGCCCGACGATGTCCGGCAACTCCCCCTTCCCAAAGGCATATACATCCTGACGGCACAAAAAGAGGGACAACGTATCACCTTTAAACTCATAAGCAAATGACCCGCCCCGCAAGCATTAGCACGTTGGGCATCAATATAAACAATTATTTTACACCAAAAGAGATGAAAAAGTATCTTTATCTATTCGTCGCGCTCGCACTGAGCGTCATCGGGATGCTCGCCCCACAAGGCTTGAGCGCCCAACAGAGACCAGTCAAAGTGCAGGGACACCCGCACGAAGTATTAACCCGTTTGCATGCCGAGGGCAAGTGGCAGTATCCACAGCCATCCGTGCTGCAGACGTCGACAGATTCGATCCGCCTCGAAGACATCCTCTTCTGGGTGGGCAATCCCAGTTCCCGTCAGATAGACAGCGCCGCCCTTGTCATCAAATGGACAGACGGTAAGCAGGTCGACAACATCCTCATCTGGGGATACCGTTGGGATCGTGCCAACAGGGCGACCAGCATTGATATGCTCCGCGCCATAGCTGCAGCAGACCAGCGCATGACCATCCTGATTCAGAACACGGGCATATCTCCCGCCACGGAAGATACGCTCAACTATGCAATTGGCGGACTGGGATACAATTATGCGGCAAAAGTACGCATCCCCCTGCTGTTCGATTATAATGGAGCGAAGCAAGACGGCAATATTCTGTTCCATTACGTAGCTCCCCCCAACACAGCAATGCATCAGACGTCATGCCCAGACGACCCTGTAGGAGATGCCGACGCTGCTATTGCAAATGCCGACGTTACCGGCATCATTGAGCATCCATTCAATTATCCGACTTACGGATATCCGGCTTACGACTACGACCATTGGCAGTTAACAAACCCTGATGACCAAACGCATAGCTGGCAGGCCGGCTGGTATAGAGGCTACTGGAGTTTCTACGTAAAGGACCAACTGATAGGACAGTTCGGCTACTCCGACTCGGGCGCTTCGCAGCGCGTCTTGCAAAACCACAGCGTCGACGGATGGGTATATGCATCCTGGAGCGCAGATATGAGCGGCGACTATACTCCTGCCGAAGAATAATATTAACCCTGAGGAGGGGGCGGAGGCTTTCTGTCTCCCTCCTTATTATACTCAAACAAATATGAATAAGAAACTATTTTACGCGCTATCGGTCTGCTGCCTCCTCTTGATGGCAGGGAACATTTCGGCAAACATCCGCAGGGTCACACGCACGGCAATAGACAATAATGCGGGATCGTTGAAGAAAGAAGTTGCATCTTTAGCCGATGGCGACACGATTATGTTTGCCGATGAGCTGAAAGACCAAGTAATCACGCTAACAGGAAACATTGATTCATACTGGCTGGATGGAAAATATGTAGCCATTATTGGCAACGGAGTGGTCATTGACGGCTCTGGAACTATTTCTATTAATGCCGGAGAGTGCCGGCTGGAAAACCTGATTGTTAAAGGGTCGGTTTCTCTCTGCAATGTATCCAGGTCAGCGTATATAAAGAATTGCGCATTCAGTACCTCCTCAATCTCCTCGCTTCCATTCCGGCTCGTGATGGATATGACTTATGATTCTGGGCACTATAGTAATGTCGAGGTTATTGTGGAAGGTTGTTCTTTTACCCCCATAGACGGGCGGGGTATGGTAAGTTCAGAATGGACTGTACCACCAGGAGAAGCTAGTAATGCCGGATATACCATATCGGCACATTTCATCTCTTGCACATTCGTGGGCGCTCAGAAATATGGAGACAATCCCAGCTTCATTAAGACGTCAAACACATCCCTGTATGCCGGGCTGGATGTCACGCTCACCAACTGTGTGATGGTAGACCCTTGCCCCGATCAGGAAGCTGTTACCTACGGCCTGAATTCACTCACCTCCAACGGCTATAACGTGATAAAGGGAATCGTTGACGACACGTCGTGGTCGCCGCAGGAAACCGATGTGGTGGACGCTACGATACCTGACCCGCTCGTGCTGCACGGAGGCGTGTACAAGGTGGTGGCCGATAACGCGGCTTACCAACACCTGCCTGCCAACGCTGTCGAGCAGATCACCCTGCCCGATGGCGCCGACTTCCCCGAATATGACTTGCTGGGCAATCCGATAGACTACACGCAGGCTACCCACAGCGGCGCCATCCAAGCCATTGGGGCGCAGATTGAAAGCATTGTGTTAAAACGGGACGGTGAAGAGCTTGAAAATGGGGGCAGCCTGGCGTTGGCTACCGGCGCCACCCTCCCCCTGACGGCAGAAATCCTCCCTTGGGATGCGGATCAGACCATCAGTTGGACAAGCTCTAATACCAACGTGGCGACGGTTAGTACCGATGGCCTCGTCCGCGCGATGCAGGAAGGCACAACCGTCATCACGGCAACCACGCAGGATCGCCGCCACTCGGTCTCGGTCACGTTCTCCATTACCGGGCAGGCAGTCGTTACCGGTGTTGTACTCGACAAATCTACCCTGTCGATAGACAGCGCCTTTGCCAAGAAGCTGACCGCATCTATTGTACCCACTACGGCGGGCGCCGTGCCCCTTTCCTGGCAGAGCGACGCTCAGGAGATAGCCACCGTTGACAATTTCGGGCGGGTCACGGCGCATGCGCCTGGATCTGCCCTGATTACAGTCACGGCCAGCGCCGGAGACGCCGGCACGTTTACCGCCACATGCAACGTGACCGTGAAGCCTGCCGACTATACAACCGGCGTCTTCGTCGTCAATGAAGACTGGTTCGGTCACAACAACAGCACCATCAACTACCTTTACCCCAACGGCAACTGGAACTACCGCGTCTTCCGTACCGAAAACGAGGGGCACGAGCTGGGCGCTACCTCCCAATTCGGCGCCATCTACGGCGGCAAGTTCTACATCGTATCCAAGCAATACCGCGATCCCGGAGCCTCGGCCATCGGTAGCCGCCTGGCAGTAGCCGACGCCGTCACGATGAAAGTGGAACGGGAGCATACGGTGATAGCCGACGACGAGAGCGGCACGTCGATAGCTGACGGCCGCAGCTTTCTGGGCGTGGACGAGACCAAGGGCTATGTCGGTACGTCTAACGGTATCTACATCCTCGACCTCGAAACGCAAGAGTTGACCGGCGAAAGAGTAACCGGCACGGAGGGCGACCCGCAGGGCGGCGACGACCCCAGCCTGGGCGGTAACGCCGGACTGTACACCGGACAGGTGGGCACCATGCTCCGCGCCGGCGACCGTGTATTCGCCATCCACCAGAAGGCTGGTATCCTTGTCATAGACGCCCATGCAGACACGCTTGTCACCACCATCGCCGCGCCGGAACTGAACGATCCCGCCCACCCTTTCAACACACACGTCTACGGCAGCATTGTCCAATCCAAAGACGGCAACCTCTGGGCAAGCGTAGCGGTCGAGAGCAGTGGACTGACACCCGGCGCCGACTTCATCCTCAAATTGGATCCCTACACATTGGACACCGTCCGTGTGAACATCACTGCCGGCGCCGGAACCGGCGCCTCCTGGTATGCCTGGACGCCCGACCCTTTCTTTGCCGGCGTGAACGAGAATAAACTCTATTGGGCTGCCACCGGTAATGCCATGTTTGACCCCGTCTCCGTGGTATACGAGTACGACATCGACAGGAACGTGTGCTCCAGACTGATAAACCTCAACAACTACGACGACGGCCTGTGGTATATCTACAGCGCAAGCATACGCATACATCCCGTCACGAACGACATCTATGCTACCGTCTTCCGTGCCAACGGGAAGAACAAATACCGCACACTCAGGATCAGTTCCGTAACGGGATTAGTACTGGATACCTATCTGATGGAAGACAACTATTGGTTTTCTTCCCTCCCCGTCTTCCCAGACAAGGCAGAGCCGGTGGTGAGCGGCGCGTTGACGGATATCTCCATCGCGGAGGAAACACGTATCTGGTTGGGCGATAAGGTGACGGATGACGACAATATGGATGCGGCGATTATGAAAAGTATCTTGCCAGGGTATGATGCGACATTGATTTCGGCACGTGTTTGGCGTGATTCGCTGATTGTGGCTCCTTTGAAAGAGGTGACGGAAGCTACGCCGACCACGCTCACACTGAAATTCAATTCCAACGGGAAAACCGTACAGCACACCATCACGGTGACGGTAGAAGCCAATTCGGCCGTTGTCGAGACGCCGTTTGAGCTGAACCGGCACACGCTCACGCTTGATATTGCCCAAACGGCGCAGTTGAGGCTGACCGAAGAGTCGCAGGGCTATACCGTAAGCTGGCGTTCGCTGAACGAAAACATCGCCATGGTAAACAGTACGGGGAAAGTGGCGGGACTCGCCGAGGGGACGACAAAGATCATCACAGAAGATGTGGCGAAGGGGAAAGCCGATACGTGCGTCGTCACGGTACGTCCTCCCGCTGTGGTGGAAGATCCCTTTGAGCTGAACACCCACTCCCTCACCCTCGATATCGCCGGAACGGCGCAGCTGAGCCTGACCGCGCCGGAGCGTTACAACGTAAGCTGGCGTTCGCTGAACGAAGATGTCGCCATGGTCGGTAACGCCGGCAAGGTAAGGGGCATCGCGGAAGGAACGACAAAGGTGATCGCGGAAGATGTGGTGAAAGGGAAAGCCGATACGTGTGTCGTCACGGTACGTCCCGCTCCCATAGAGTATACAATCGGTTTGAACCACTCTGTCTTAGTGATGAATGCAGGGGAGAGGATGCCTCTTCAGGCGACTGTCTCTCCGGATGTACCGAAACAGACCGTGACATGGACAGCGTCCGACCCGGGCGTGGGGGACGTCACTGCTTCAGGAACCGTCGTCGCAATAATGGCCGGGTACTCCGTGATAACGGCAAGTCTTCCCGACGGGACATCCGCTTCATGCCGTGTGACGGTACGGGATTTGCCGATCGCACCGGAAGTCGATGACGTCAAGTCCGACGAAGTGACGCTCTCTTTCCCGAAACTGTCGGGGACATCCTACTACATGGTTCACCTGTATGAGGTGGCCGGCGGGGAACGTACGCCGGTCGTTGCCTTGCAAGTCAACCCCGAGGGTACGGTCATTTCCGAGACCCGCTTGCGGGCATCGGACAATACGATTCATCTGACGTTGAAAGACCTGAAAGCGGCCAGCCATTACGAGGCGGATATCGACGTTGTCCGTGAGATAGATGGTAAAGCGGAAGTTGTCAGCGTATTGCACGCCTCCTTTACGACCGGTTCGCCTACCGGCATTGACTCGCCGACGGGTAACCAGGCAAAGGTATATTACGAAAACGGTTCTCTTCGATTGGTGAATCTGGAAGGATATACGTGTAGGGTTGTTACGCTAAGCGGACAAAGGTTGCAAAGCTATCGTGTGACATTGCCGGAAGAAATGCATCATATCCGCCTCTCATCCGGCGTGTATATTTTGACGGCAGAAAAGCCGGGAGACAGGAAAACATTTAAATTTGTTGTTCTTCCGTAATCGTATTTGCTCCGCTACCGTCCAAATTTCACCTATACAAAGAGGGACTTTTCTCAAAGTCCCTCTTTATAGGTTTTAATAGGTATTAGTCTTTAAGGCAAAAAGATTGTTTAGGTTATCTGCATGCAAAGATGATAGAATAAATCATACCGTACAAATAAAAAAAGATATTTTACAACATATTTTTATAGTTCTGGGGTTTTCTTTGCAGCTTCTTTCTTTTTTTAACGTGAGTTCGATAGAAGAAAGAGCCGTCCGGGAAGAGAAGTCCGGCATACGGACGGGAGCCATTTTTTTTGGACGGGAGTGATTTTTTGATCCTGCGTTTAGGTTCAGCTACCCAGTTAGTCCGTCGTCACGGGCTAGTTACAAACGGAGGTACACGAATCATACCTCTATAAACAATTAAAGGATATCTCCCGACATCCTTATAATTTACTTTGTAAACCTTAAATCTAATACTATTATGAAAAAACCACGCACAAAAGTAAGCCTTCTTTTATAATTATCAATGCTTTAAATGCTAAATAGTGTT
The DNA here is from genome assembly GCA_031274415.1 of Tannerellaceae bacterium. Lineage (GTDB taxonomy): Bacteria > Bacteroidota > Bacteroidia > Bacteroidales > Tannerellaceae > DFXE01. The sequence goes on from JAISQD010000141.1 coordinate 11,725, forward strand.
GTTCAACGTATAAGAAAATATAAATGGCGCTCTTTTTCTATTGAGGCGTCACTTTTGTAAACGTATTGGATGCCGCCATGGCCTGCAATAGTTCGTCCGGCAGCAACTGCCTGAAAATAGGATCGTACACTATTTTACCGAATACCGCCTGCTGATCATCCAACGAGGAGATATCCAATGTGATAAATCCTTTCGTCCCCTCATAGTAGGCCGTAATGGTAATCGTCTGGGTATCGTTGGCCACATCCCAGTCCCATGAGGCCGGCAGGGGGAAGTCGATAGCCCCAGATTCTCCCAGCAGCATCGCGGCAGCAGCGGAGATGTAGAGCCGGTAATACGATTTGGACTGGGCGGGACTGTCGGCATTGATCCGTTCTTTATTAAAAGACATCTCGATGAAGCCAATCTCCATCACTCCCATGTAAAACAAAGGCGTCCTCCAGACCTCTCCCGCCTGGGCATTGCAAAGCAGGTCGCCCGGATATACCTTGATAATTTCCGTTGTCTCCTCATTGGACTTCCCGTTGCCGACCTGTAATGTGACGGGGTATTTACCGCTGTTTGCATACGTAATGATTCCCGGATTCTGCTGATCGGAAGAGGCCGGATCACCTCCCGTAAACGTCCAGTTCCAAGTCGTCGCCCCTCCCGTCGATTGATCCGTAAAGGCTATGTTCGTCGGCGAGTAGTCGTTGCCGTCTCCATACGTATACTCAAAAGCCGGTACCACGTCAGGTGTCTGGAGGGTTACGCTTTTTATGACCTCCCGACGGCTGGTTCCGTTCCCTACACTCAGGTAAATCTCATATGTCCCGCCGGCCTTGTAGGTGACAACGGGTTCTTTTTGGATAGAGGTGGCCGGATCTCCGCCGGGGAATTTCCATAAATAGGTGTACCCATTCACGCTTTTATTCGTAATGGTCAGTACGGCAGGCGCTTTTTCCTGACTTAATGAAAAATCAAAGTCGCCCGTAACCTCTACGGTACCCGGATTCCACTCCTTTTCATCGCACGACATGGTCAGGAGCAATCCGCTACAAAACATCACGAACCATGCACAATTGTTTTTTAAATTTTCCATACGTATATTTATTTAAAATCAGATTTCTCTCTCACGAAGCCGGGTATGATGGATAGCAGGAAGCCGGCCAGGAAGATCACGATTGTCCCGAACACGATCGTCAGGTAACTGTGAAATACCGTATGCCTCACGCTCATCCATGCAATAAGCATCACCCCGCAGGCCACTCCGGTAGCGGCATGGATATGCTTCACTTTCTTCGACAGGAAACCCAGTAAAAACAGCCCCAGCATCCCGCCGCTGAAAATACCCGCCATACTCCACCAGGCCTCTAATGCGCTCTGCACAGACATCATGGCAAAACCCAGCACGATCCCCAACAGACCCAATGCCAGCGATGCGCCATAAAGGACGAACATGCTCTGTTTTTCGGTCAACGCTCTTTTGTGCCGGAAAAAGTCTGTCAAAATGATTGTTGCACTACTGTTTATACTTGTCGATACCGTACTCAACCCCGCCGCGCAAATAGCGGCAATCAACAATCCCGTAACACCTGTCGGAAGGCCATGTACAATGAAATAGGGAAATACGGCGTCGCCGGTTATCCCTTCGGGAAGCCTCCCCTGCGACGTGCTGTAATACACAAACAGCACCGTTCCGATAAAAAGGAAGAACAGGCTGACGGGGATATACAATAATCCGCCGAACAGCGTACCTGAGCGGGCGCTTTTCAGATCTTTCGCCGTCTTATACCGCTGGATAAAGTTCTGGTCAATCCCATAATTCTGCAAATTGATAAAGATCCCATAGACCAATGTGACCCAGAATGTAGCGGATCCAAGATCCAACCCAAAGCTACCCAGCGAGAACTTGTCATATTCCATCGCGACGGCGAACAGTTGCGAAGGGCCTTCGGGCATGGAAAACAGCAAGACCACCACGCAGGCCAATGCGCCCGCTATCAATAGAATACCCTGAATAGCATCATTCCACATCACAGCGGCAATCCCACCCAACACGGAATAGGCAACGACGCAAATACCCGTCACCACGATGATGACCGGTATGCTCCACCCCATCATCGTATGCAAAGGCAAAGCCATTAAAAAAAGGACTGATCCCGTGCGGGCGATTTGTGTTAACAGGTAACAGCAGGATGCATATACACGCGCCCAGTAACCAAACCGTTCTTCGAGAAAACAGTATGCCGATACGCTGTCTGAA
>JAISQD010000194.1 GCA_031274415.1 Tannerellaceae bacterium
CCTGCAGGAAAATAATGGATTATATAATTTCGTGTTTAACGGATAATATTATCTTTCCCAGCGGATTGGATTCGTTGTGGAAAGCGTAATATCCTGTGTGTAAGAGAGGATGATTCATCGTCATTCTAAGCGAGGATGACGAAAGAGCAGGGGCGTTTTCAATGTCGGCGTAAATTTCGTATCTTTGCATTTTCTTTAGTAAAATGAATAGGTATACGATATGATTACAGTTAATAATCTGGACTTACAGTTCGGGAAACGCATTCTTTTTCAAGATGTTAATTTGAAGTTCACTTCGGGTAACTGCTACGGCATAATCGGTGCGAACGGTGCAGGGAAATCAACCTTCCTGCGTATCATCAGCGGAGAGCTGGATCCGACGCGCGGCGTTGTTGCGCAAGGGCCGGGCGAACGACTTTCCGTATTGAGCCAGGATCACTTTGCATTCGATGAGTATACCGTACTGGATACGGTTTTGATGGGGCATACGACCCTTTGGGAGGTGATGAGCGAGAAAAACGCCTTGTATGCCAAGCCTGATTTCAACGATGCGGATGGTATCCGCGTGTCCGAATTGGAAGAGAAATTTGCCGAGATGGAGGGGTGGAATGCAGAAAGTGACGCCGCCGGTTTGTTGAGCGGTTTGGGCATTGATGAGACGCTGCATTATGCCGTTATGAAAGAATTGAGCGGGAAACAAAAGGTACGTATCCTGTTAGCCCGCGCCCTTTTCGGACAACCGGACAACTTGCTGCTGGATGAGCCGACGAATGATCTTGACCTTGAAACTGTCGGTTGGCTGGAGAACTATCTGGCCAACTTTGAACATACCGTGCTTGTTGTCAGTCACGACCGCCACTTTCTGGATTCGGTTTGTACCCATACGGTGGATATCGACTTTGGTAAAATACAGCTTTTTTCCGGAAATTACAGTTTCTGGTACGAATCAAGCCAGTTAGCGCTTCGCCAGCAGCAGCAGCAAAACAAGAAGGCCGAAGAGAAAAAGAAGGAGCTGGAGGAATTTATCCGTCGTTTTAGTGCGAATGTAGCCAAATCCAAACAGACCACCAGCCGGAAGAAGATGATTGAGAAGTTGAATATCGAAGAGATCCGGCCGTCGTCGCGTCGTTATCCGGGTATTATTTTCACCCCCTCGCGCGAGCCGGGCAACCAGATACTGGAGGTGAAAGGGCTGACGAAAAGGATGGATGGGAAAATGCTTTTCCAGGATGTGAACTTTACGGTGGAAAAGGATGATAAAATTGTGTTCATCAGTCGCGACCCGCGTGCCATGACGGCCTTTTTCCGGATCATTAACGACGAAGAAAAGGCCGACTCCGGGACTTTCCAATGGGGACAGACCATTACAACAGCCTATTTGCCATTGGACAACGCCACCTATTTTCATTCGGATTATAACCTGATCGAATGGCTCAGCCAGTTTGCCGAAGATACGAACGACGTCTTTTTGAAAGGATTCCTGGGACGTATGCTGTTCGCGGGGGAAGAGCTGGTGAAGAAGGTCAGCGTACTTTCCGGCGGTGAAAAGATGCGTTGTATGATCTCGCGGATGATGTTGAAGGATGCGAACGTATTGATACTGGATACGCCGACCAACCATCTGGATCTGGAATCCATACAGGCATTTAACAACACACTGAAGGCCTATAAGGGAAACATCCTGTTTGCCAGCCATGACCACGAATTTATCCAGACAATCGCCAACCGTGTGATCGAGTTAACACCCAACGGAATTATTGACAAAATGACTGAGTATGACGATTATATCATCGACCCGATCGTCGCCGGACAACGGGAAAGGTTATACGGTAAATGATCGCCTCTGTATAACCCGTTGCCTTTTCTATCAAAAAGCTGCTAAATAACATATAAAAAAACGTATTGCTAAAACGTTTAATCATATACCTTTGTTTCAAAAAAGAACTATGAATGCTAACCTATCTATTCTTGTCATGCCGGGATTCGGAAATGCCCGTATCAATTTGAAAAAGACGGGAGTCTTGTTACTCTTATTCTTTATTTCTTTTGCCTCTTATGCACAACAGCGGACAATCAGCGGTGTAGTTACCGACGAATTGAAAGAGCCGTTGTTGGGTGTGACGGTATTGGTAAAAGGCACCTCCGTTGGAACTGCTACGGATATAAATGGTGCCTATTCCCTGAATATTCCTGCCGATGCAAAAATCCTGAGATTCTCTTTTCTTGGATATGAGACAAAAGAAATTGACATAGGGAACCAGGCTGTTATTCATTTGGAGCTGGTCGAATCGGCGAAAGCGCTGGAAGAGGTCACCGTCACAGCGCTGGGTATTTCCCGCGAAAAAAAGGCGTTGGGCTATTCGGTGGGAGAGGTGAAGGGAGAGAGCCTGACGAAGGTGACGCAGGAAAACGTATTGGGCGCGCTGTCGGGGAAAGTGGCGGGCGTTCAGATCCAGAATACCGGCGGAGATCCCGGATCCAGTGTGAGTATCATCATACGTGGAGCCACTTCGTTGGGGAACGACAATCAACCGCTGTTTGTCGTTGACGGAGTGCCGGTCAATAATGCGCTGAATAACGTCAGCCGTCTGGGGAACGCCCAGGTCGACTATGGGAATGCCATTGGCGATATCAACCCCAACGATATCGAGAGCGTATCCATACTGAAAGGGCCGAGTGCGGCGGCGTTGTACGGCTCGCGGGCAGGTAACGGCGTCGTGCTGATCACCACGAAAGCAGGCACAAAGAGAAGCGGCATCGGCGTTACGGTCAATTCGAGCGTCGTTTTCGACAATCCATACAAATACCTCAATACACAAACCCGTTTCACCTCCGGCGAAATGCAATTCTCCGAAGATACGGGAACATGGTACGGGCCGGAACTGGATGTGGGGAATGAAGAACGGCAATGGAATTCGGGCGGTGTCAGAACGCCTTTGGTCTCCTATCCCAACAAATGGGACGACTTTTTCGATAAAATGGGGTACACCGTAGATAATAACGTCGGGATATCCGGCAATTACGACAAAGGCGGTTTCCGCATTTCGTATGGCAACATGACCAATCAGGGGGTGGTGCCCAATACGGACTTGACCAGGAATACGGTGAATATTTCGCCCGTATACAAGATACTGACGAACATGACGATTTCGGCGAACATCAATATGTCAAAGACAAAATCCGATAACCGTCCGGCAGGCGGCGGCAGCACATCCGATCCCACCGCCCTGTTCGCCCTCGAACTTGTTCCTCCCCATGTGAATATCAACGACCTGAAAGACTACTGGCTGACGGAAGGCATGCAACAGAAAAGCTTCTCCGGGAAACAGGATAACCCCTATTTCCTTGCCTATGAGATGACGAACGGGTTTGTGAGGGATCGCGTTTTCGGGAATGTAAAATTAGACTGGGATATCCTGAAAAACCTGTCGGTGATGGGGCGGTTCGCGTTGGATAATTACAGCGAGTCGCGCGAGTCGAGGATACCATGGAGCTATTCCAACAGGCGAAACGGTGCGTATGGTATTCAGGAAAGCGCACATGCGGAAATGAACGCCGACTTTTTAGCCACCTATAAGACGACGGTCAACGACTTCAACATCAACGCCTCCGTCGGTGGAAACCTCATGTATGCGAATGGCCGGAGCCTTACCAACCGGACTGAAAAGCTGGTGATCCCCGACCTGTATACCCTCTCCAATGCCGATGGCGGGTTGACAACCTACGGCAACGGGATTTCCCGGAAAACCATATACAGCCTGTACGGCATGGCGACGGTCGGTTACAGAAACCTGGCCTACCTGGATTTCACGGCAAGGAATGACTGGTCGAGCACGTTGCCGCCCGATAACAGGAGCTATTTCTACCCTTCCGTCTCTTTGAGCCTGTTAGTCAATGAGCTGATCGGGATACCGACGACCGAGCATATGATGAAAGTGCGTGCCGGCTGGGCGCAGGTAGGGAACGATACCGACCCATACAGCCTGTATCAGTCTTATTATATCAACAGCGATTGGGGAAGCCTGAAACGGGTAGACGTCCCCGGTAATCTGTTATCCCCCGACCTGAAACCGGAGATTGCCACATCACAGGAGTTGGGCTTCGACGTCAACCTCTTTCACAACCGGTTCGGCGTGAGCGGCACCTATTATGTGTCGAACAATAAAAACCAGATCCTGAACCTTTCCGACCTCGCTCCCTCGTCCGGCTATACCTCTAAAAAGATCAATGCAGGGATGGTGCAGAGTACCGGCTGGGAAATCGAGCTGCGTACCGTTCCCGTCGAGACAAAGAAGCTGAGATGGGGGCTTGATTTCAACTTCTCAAGAAACCGGACGAAGATCAAAGAGCTGACCGAAGGGATGGATTTTATTACGCTGTACGAGACCGACGGCGCATTTGCCCGGACACGCGTCGGCGAATATATCGGAGACATCTGGGGATATACCTATAAGAAAGTGGACGACCCCTCTTCGCCTTATCATGGATGGCCTCTGCTGACGGGAAATAAATCATTGGGATACAATCTTCTGCAACTCAGGGAAGATGAATCCATGGTCAAAATAGGGAATTTCAACCACGACTTCCTGTTGGGCGTCTCTACGGATATTACCTATCAATCGCTCACCCTGTCCGCGATGTTTGATTGCCGGATTGGCGGCGACTTTTTCTCTGCTACGGAGCGGCGATTAGTCAATGGCGGGCATCTGCTCTCCTCTTTCCAGGGCGTTCCCTACAGGGATGCCAACAACCTGCCCAACGAAATCAAGGCCAATCTCAGCCACTACCTGGGGAGATGGGTAGGAGGACACACGCAGGGGCTGGGCGGCTTCGCTTACCCCGAATGGTCGGCCTGGTATTCGTATACCAACATGCTTCCTTTCAGCGGGGCATTCGTCCCTGGCGTATACCTGGACGAGAACGGGGAATATGTCGAAAACCTGGGAGACCCCGCTACGACGGGATACGGTGTGGCAGGCCTGGTAGTCGGCGAAAACATGTGGCAATATGCCGACCTGTTTATCCACGACGCCTCATACATCAAAATGCGTGAAGTCGCCCTCTCTTACAGTCTGCCCCGCGAATGGATACAACCCATCCATGTACAACGGATAAGCCTTTCGCTCTTTTGCCGCAACATCATGTTGTGGACAAAAAACAAGATCAATGCCGATCCCGAACGGGCTTTCAATATCAATAACGGAGCTTTGCAACAAGGCCTTGAAAAATATAACCTCATCCCGCAGACGTTCTCTTTCGGGGCGAAGCTTTCCTTTGATTTCTGATCACCTAATCGAATAAAAAAACAAGCTATATGAAAAGAAAGAACATCCTATTCACCGGCTTCTTT
>JAISQD010000053.1 GCA_031274415.1 Tannerellaceae bacterium
TACAATATATAATACATGTATAACAATGGAAGCAAGAGCAATAAAAAAACCAACAGCGTTTCGCTTAGATGAAAACTTAATTGATAAGCTGAAAGCAGAAGCAAAAAAAGCAAACAGAAGTTTTAATAACTATGTAGAGTGTATTCTCATGGATAGCGTTTATAACGAACCGAACGAAACTACTTTAGAAGCAATAAAAGAAGCACGTTCGGGAAAGTTTGCCGGTACTGTAAATACCAGTAGTATGGAAGCCTTTATAAAATCATGTGAGGAATGAAGAAAGAGCCGGATACTTTTATCCGTGTCATGGACAAACTTCAACATTTTTCCAATAATATTTTTGGGGACAATTTTAACGAACTCAACAACTATTTCATGGAAACAAATGCATACAAAGAACCGTCCGAAGGGAAGTTAAAGATCATAGACCGCTCTATACCAGATATGAAATTAGATGAAATATAATAGCAAAAGAGGCAAAAAAATACGTATCTTGCAGGTCGAAAATCGAACGTGATACAATGACATGAAACGGATGATGTCCATAGGGTTGCTTTTCCTGTTGCTGGCGATAGCCGTCCGGCCGACGCTGGCGTTTCATTTCTGTGGAGGCAGCCTCTTTTCGGTTGGCATAAGCAGCAGCTATACGCCGTCTGCCTGCTGTGACGGTGAGATGGGATGCTGCTCCAATTATACGGTTACGCTATCAACCGATACGTATCACCTGCCGGCGACACTGTCGTTGGAAGCCACAGGCGATCAGGCGGTTTTTCTTCCCGTAACCGGTTGGCTTCGCCCTTTAGGCGGCGGATACCCTCCGTCCGGCCTGCTTTTACAAACCCTGTTTCCACCCGGCAGCCTTGCCGGGCGCACGGCCGACCGGCTTGCTTTGATGTGTATACTAAGGATTTAACCCCTGTTTATCCCTCCTGCAAGAATGATTTCACCGTGTTTTTATTATTCGTAATGTTTTGACTTATGATCAATTATTTTCTTGAAAACAAACTGATAACGGGTTTGTTGCTCATTATCATTATAGCATGGGGCATATCGGTATCGCCTTTCGATTGGCATGGCGGACTGTTGCCCCGTGATCCCGTGGCGGTAGATGCCATTCCCGATATCGGCGAAAACCAGCAGATCGTGGCCACCGAATGGATGGGACGTTCGCCCAAGGATATCCAGAATCAGATCACCTATCCGCTCACAACCGCATTGCTGGGTATTCCGGGCGTGAAGACGATACGCAGTACCTCCATGTTCGGGATGTCGTTTATCTATATCCTGTTCGACGACGACGTGGAATTTTATTGGAGCCGTTCGCGGGTACTGGAAAAGCTCAACTCCCTGCCTGCCGGCACATTGCCCGAAGGGGTACAACCCGCTTTAGGCCCCGACGCGACGGCGTTGGGGCAGGTCTTCTGGTATACGCTGGAGGGGCGCGATCCGCAGACGGGCGAGCCTGCCGGCGGGTGGGATGCCGGCGAACTGAGGACGATTCAGGATTTTTATGTGAAATATGCGCTTTCGTCTGCCGAAGGCGTTGCGGAAGTGGCCTCTATCGGCGGATTTGTGAAAGAGTATCAGGTAGAGATCGACCCCCACGCCATGCGGGCTTTCGATGTCTCCGTCATGGACGTCATGAACGCCGTACAAAAGAGTAACCTGGATATCGGCGCGGGGACAATTGAGATGAACCGCGTGGAATACCTTGTCAGGGGGCTGGGGTATATCAACGATGTGGCCGACCTGGAAGAGGCGGTGGTGACGGTGCATAACGGCGTTCCGGTCAGGATCAGGGACGTGGCGTTTGTCAGTCTCGGCCCGGCGGCGCGGCGCGGCGGGTTGGACAGGGAGGGGGTCGAAGCTGTCGGGGCGGTGGTGGTCGCCCGTTACGGCTCCAACCCGATGGCCGTCATCGGGCATGTGAAAGACAAGATCGCGGAGATGCAGGCCGGACTGCCGCAAAAGGTACTGCCCGACGGGACGGTATCGAAAGTGACGGTCGTCCCCTTCTACGACCGCTCGGGCTTGATCCGCGAAACAGTCGGGACGCTCGAAACGGCCCTGTCGCATGAGATATTGATTTGTATCATTGTCGTGATTGTGCTGGTGTTCAGGCTGCGGGCGTCGGTGGTCATCTCCGCCATTCTTCCCCTTGCTGTCCTGTTTACCTTTATTATTATGCGGTATACGGGGGTGGACGCCAATATTGTCGCCTTGTCGGGTATCGCGATTGCCATAGGGGTGATGGTCGACGTGGGGGTTGTTATCGTGGAGAATATACTGAGGCATATGGCCGAGCATCCCGGCGTGCGGAGAGGGAAAGCCTTTACCGCCCTGATCGGGCGGAGTGTGAAAGAGGTTGCCGGCGCCTTGTCTACCGGTATGCTGACAACGATCATCAGCTTCCTGCCCGTCTTCACCCTGCAGGCGCAAGAGGGTAAGCTGTTCGGGCCGTTGGCCTATACAAAGACGTTCGCCCTGTTGTCGGCCTTTGTGCTGGGATTCATCGTGTTGCCGACGGTGGCCTGTTACCTGCTGGCGCCCCGTCGTCCCTTTGCTTTCCTTAGACACTGGAAACGGAAGCGGCTTTTCTCCCTCTTCGCCTCGTTTGCCTCTCCTGCGGGGAGGGTGGCGGGGGTGGTGGTGGCGATTCTCATCCTGACCTCCAAATGGTTGCCCGTTGGGACGGGGGCGGGATTCTTCACCAATTTCATTTTTGTTATCTTCGCCGTAGGGGTGATCCTTGCCCTGCTCTGGGCGTTGGTGATTTACTACGAGCGGATCCTCCGCTGGTGCCTGGCCAACCGTTGGAAATTCATGCTGATCCCCCTCCTTACGCTCCTTGCCGGCGTCATGATATGGCGCGATATGGGGCAAGAGTTTATGCCCAGCCTGAATGAAGGCTCTTTCCTTTTAATGCCCACCAGTATGCCGCATACGGGCATCGACGAGAACCGGCGTCTGATCGGGATGGTCGACCAACGCATCACCGCTATCCCCGAAGTGGAAATCACCGTCGGGAAATGGGGACGTGTCAACTCGGCGCTCGACCCCGCCCCGGTGCAGATGTTTGAAAATACGATCAACTACCGGCCGGAGTATATCCTGGATGCCAACGGACACCGGAAGCGCTTTAAGGTCAATAGGAAAGGGGCGTTCCTGCTGGCCGGCGGCTCTACCTACCAGCCGGCGGACGGTTTCCGGCTGATTCCCGCCGACAGCCTGATCCCCGACCGGCGGGGAGCCTATTTCCGGCAATGGCGTCCGCACATCCGGCGGCCGGACGACATCTGGCAGGAGATCGTCAACGCCTCGCATATGCCGGGTCTCACCTCTTCGCCCAAACTGCAACCCATCGAAGCCCGCCTCGTGATGCTGTCGACCGGTATGCGTGCCGCCATGGGGCTGAAAGTCTCCGGCCCCGACCTCGAGAGCATCGAACAGGGAGGGATAGCGCTCGAAGCGGCCTTGAAAGAGGCGCCCTCCATCTTGCCCTCTACCGTATTCTATGACCGTGCCGTCGGCGCGCCTTACCTGGAGATACGCCTCAACAGGCGCAATATGGCGCGGTACGGCATTACGGTGGGCGACCTGCAGGAGGTCATCGGCGCCGCCGTCGGGGGGATGCCGCTGACCACCACGGTAGAGGGACGCGAACGCTTCCCCGTCCGTCTGCGCTACCCCCGCGAACTGCGGGACGACCCCGACGAACTGGCGCGGCTCCTGATCCCCGCCGCTACGGGAGAGCAGATACCGCTTGGCGACGTGGCGGATATCGGCTATACCAAAGGGGCGCAAATGATACAGAGCGAGAACACCTTTCTGACCGGGTACATTATCTTCGACAAGACGGAGGGGAAAGCCGAAGTGGATGTGGTCGACGAAACCGGCAGGATGCTGAAAGAGAAGATCGAATCGGGGGCTTTGCAGCTTCCTCCCGGCGTGTCGTATGCC
>JAISQD010000074.1 GCA_031274415.1 Tannerellaceae bacterium
CGAACTTCGATATCCTGGCACCAGTTAATGGAGATTTCAGGATGATATCCGTTAGAAAATATCGGCTTCAATAAGCGTGGTAAGATACTGGAGTATCCCTAATGGACAATTTGGGATTACTACTCTTAGCCTGACGGCTATGCCCGCATAGGACTTCTTATACCCACTCAAAACGTTATAGAGCCTAAAAAAACTGTTTTTTTATTCCCACAGATTGTGAGAACGAAAAAACTTCTGTCAACGATCATACCAAATTATAATTAATTAGTATATTTACCCTCAAAAATATACTTGTTTTATGAAAAATCTATATCCTTGCCTATTCATAGTCGTCATCATTTTTTATTCGTGCAGACAATCACCTGTTACCGTAACAGGCATTGAGGGTAATCTTTATGCTAAAAATACTGTAAAAGTAACATACAAGGCAGCAGCGGATGCATCAGTGAATTTTGCCTGGTTTATAGGTGATTATTCAACAGAAAACTGGACGGAATTACCCGGTATCCATACGCCCGGAATAACACTGTTGACAGATTATGCCGGAAAATACCTGAAATGCGAAGTTACAGCACATAAAGAAGGGAAGGTGTTTCCACCGGCTATAGCCATTAGTGAGACGCCGGTAACCGACCAGGGCAACCCAAACACAGATTGGTTCAAAGATGCCGGTTTTGGACTAATGGTACATTTTCTTAAAGCAGCATATACCGCTACGGGCAAATCGAAGGAATGGAATACAATAGTTGATAGTTTTGATGTAGAGACCTTCGCCCGCCAATGCAAAGAGACCGGTGTAGGATATGTGCTTTGGGCGCTTGGGCAGAATGATGGATATTATAACGCTCCCAATGAAGCATACGACAGAATTACAGGCGTCAATCCGGGCGATCTGTGCAGCACACGCGACTTACCTGCCGACTTGATTAAAGCATTGAAACGGTACAATATCTATTTTATGTTCTATTTACCCGGAAATCCACCCATCTATAACGAAGCAGTAGCAGAAAAATTTCAATATACCTATGGAAAAGATTCTCCAACATCCCAATATACACAGGCATGTTGGGAATCAGTGATAGAGGAATGGTCTTTACGTTACGGTAAAGATTTGTACGGATGGTGGTTTGATGGCATGTATAGGGGAGGGATTATAGAAACACGTTCCGACATGAGCCTCAAACATAATATCCATACCCATACCCAAGCCGCCAAAGCGGGTAATCCGCAGCGTATCATCACCTATAATTATGGAGTAGATAAGATACAATCCAATTCTCCATACGATGATTATACAGCAGGTGAAGAAAATCAAGCCACACAAATACCGGAAGGCCGATGGTTCTCTTCCGGTATACAATGGTTTCATTTCACCTATCTGGGAAAACAGTGGGGTACGCGCGGAACAAAAACTCCGACGGAAGAGTTGACGGCATGGGCTGAAAAAGTGTTTGAAAAAGAAGGCGTTCTATGCTTCGATGTCCATGTGGATGAAAAAGGAGAAATAGATCCGCTTCAGGTAGAGCAATTAAAAGCCGTAGCCCTGATATTGAAAAAAATAAAAGCGAATATAGACCATGAATAAAATAACATCAATTGCCGCATTCGTCTTGTTTGCCTCGCTGCAAGGCGCTGCACAGACGCTGTATGTCTCGCCAACAGGAGACGACAAATGGGCGGGGAGCCAGGAACAACCCCTGTCGTCGCTTACCGGCGCACGCGACAGGATACGGGAATTGCGCCGTCAGGGAGCATTAACGGATACGGCGTTTGTAAAAATCATGCCGGGAACCTATTTCCTGACCGAAGCGTTGACCCTCACGGAGGAAGATGCCGCAACAGAGCAGTCGCCCGTTGTTTTCACGGCCGCAACCAACGAACGTCCGCTCTTTTGCGGAGGCAGGCGAACGGGGAAGTTCGAAGTTGTCGCTCCCGGTCTGTGGAGGACGTTCGTTCCCGAAGCACGGTACGGCTTTCGTTTCGAACAGTTATATATCAATGGGGAGAGACGTTTCCGGGCACAAACTCCCAATCGCGGTAGCTTCTGCAAGATCGACAGGACGGAAAATAAGGTATTGTCAAAAACGGAAAAGAATGACGGGTACGGCGCTTATGCCGACTTTGCCCTCCTCAAAGTAACGCTTCCTGAAGAAGACCTGCACATACTGGATGATCTGGAAGAGGATGAGCAGGATGACCTCTTGCTCGTCTTTAACCACGTATGGACGAATACGCGCCAATATGTCGATTACGTCGGCAGGCAGGATTCGGCCTGGTATATCACGGGAAAAGGATTGATATGGCACTCCGGGATCAATAAAAAAAGCCGGTATGTGGCCGAGAACTACCGCAAAGCGCTGGATGCCGCGGGCGAATGGTATCTGGGACGCGACGGCTGGCTATGGTATATCCCCATGCCGGGCGAAACGCCGGAACAGGCCACAGGTATAATGCCCGTAGCCGAACGCTTCCTCAGCATACAGGGCAAGCCCGGACAGCCGGTGGAGCATATCCGTTTTGAGAACCTCCGCTTCGAAGCGGCCGCCTACCGGACGCCGGCCGGCGGATTCCATGATCCACAAGCGGCGATGTCCGTCGAGGCGACAGTGATGCTGGACGAGACGCGGCATATTGAGTTCCGCAACTGCGACATAGCGCATACCGGCCTGCATGCGATCTGGTTTAGGAACAACTGCTCGTACGGCAAGGTAGAGCATTGCCACCTGTACGACCTGGGTGGCGGCGGCGTGAAAATAGGGACGACGAACATCCCCGCCGATGAGAGGCTGACCCGCCATATCAGGGTGGATAACAACATTATTCACCACGGGGGGCATGTCTTCCCGGCAGCGGTAGGCGTCATTATTTTCAATGCCGGCGACAACGAGATTACCCATAACGAGATCGCCGACTTCCGCTATTCCGGCGTGTCGGCGGGATGGGTTTGGGGATACGCCCACAGCCCCAGTAAGCGCAACAGGATCGCGTTCAACCATATCCATCACCTCGGATGGGGCGAACTGTGCGATATGGGCGGCGTCTATATGCTCGGCGCATCGGAGGGCAGTACGGTGA
>JAISQD010000072.1 GCA_031274415.1 Tannerellaceae bacterium
TCAATCGCCTCCCGTATTATTAATGATACATTGGCAGCAGGTTTAATTAAGACTGCCGATCCTGAAAATATCTCGCGTAAATTTGCAAGTTACATACCACATTACGCATAGTTCTTATAATGGATTTGATCTGTTTTTTTACTTGCTCCAATTCCTTGGCGCGGGAACAGGAGGTGTGGGTTTCCGGGTTTTGAGGTCTTTCATGATCTCTTCGATGGCGCGGTTGAGTTGTTGGTCTTCGCCGTTCCATTCCCTGACGGGGTCGTTGTCGATCACGATATCAGGATCGACGCCATGGTTCTCAATGATCCATTGGCCGCTCTCCGCATCATAGCTGGTGAAGAAAGGTACGCGCAGATCCGTCCCGTCGATAAAGGGCAGTGAGCCGCTGATACCGACGATGCCTCCCCACGTACGTACGCCGATCAGTTTCCCCAGCCCGAGGGCGCGGAATCCCCAAGGGAAAAGGTCGCCGTCGGATGCCGAATACTTGTTGACAAGGCAGACCTTCGGCCCTACCTGCGCGGCGTCGGGAACAGTCCCTGTCCTGTTCGAGCCACGGCGCATAGTCAGGCGGTAAGGCTCGCGTGCCAGACGTTCCAGGATCATGGGCGATACATTGCCGCCGCCATTGGCGCGGTCGTCAATAATCAACCCCTCTTTATCTAATTGCGGATAGAAATAGCGGGCAAACTCGTTCAGCCCGTCCACCCCCATATCGGGGATGTAGATATAGCCGACCTTACCGTTGGTTGCTTTCTCTACTTTCCTGATGTTCTCCTGTACCCAGTTGTAATGGTACAGGGCATATTCATCCGCCAGCGGACTGAT
This sequence comes from Tannerellaceae bacterium, assembly GCA_031274415.1. Taxonomy (GTDB): domain Bacteria; phylum Bacteroidota; class Bacteroidia; order Bacteroidales; family Tannerellaceae; genus DFXE01. The sequence goes on from JAISQD010000072.1 coordinate 832, forward strand.
CACGATTTTCCTGGCGCCTGCCAGCTGGGGTTTGCCGTTCAGGGCAAGTTCCGTCGGCACATTCGCTTTACCGACCAGCAGTGCATACATATCCTTCACGCTGTTGGCCGGTATCCCGTCGATCGCCACGATATAGTCGCCCTCTTTCGCCTCGATACCCGGTTCGACCAGCGGCGAGCGGAGGTCTTTGCTCCAAGAAGCGCCCGGCAGTATTTTCTCCAGACGGAAAAAGCCGCTTTTATCGCGGGATATCTCAGCGCCTAAGAGTCCGGTTTGAATCCGTTGTGGGCGGTCTACTTCCCCTCCACTGATATAGGCGTGCCCGCAATTCAGTTCGCCGATCATTTCCCCTATCACATAATTCAGGTCCAGACGGTTTTTCACATACGGCAGGAGTACGCTGTATTTCTTTTTCATGGCTTTCCAGTCTACGCCATGCATGTTGTCCACATAGAACCCATCCCGCATGGCACGCCATGCTTCGTTAAAGATTTGTGTCCATTCTTCGGGATAGTTGGTGGTGATCTTCATGTTCGCCGGATTGACGGGGTCTTTGAGGTCGGCTTTACCCGTTGGGATATTGGTGACATAGATCGACCGGTCTTTCATAAAGAGCGCTTTCTTCCTTCCCCAGTCTATTTCCATGTATGCGCCGTCCGCCACATCTTCCTGTTTCTGTTTGACCAGGTCAAACAGTTTGCTGTTGTTCCCGACCGTATAATAGACTTTATCGTTGTCGGAATAGAAATTCCTGTAGTATCCAGCAGGGAGGGGGAGTTTGATAATCCTGCCGGTAATCCCTTCGGCGTCAAACCGTAGCTGCGAGACGGAAGAGGTATCTTTCTTCGCTTCTTCCTTCTTTGGCAGAACGTTTCCGGCATCCTTTTGCAGGAAAGGGGAGGGCGTTTCCTTAGAGAGCAATGCCAGGTAAACCCCATTCATAGTGGTGTAGACATGATTCCATTCCGTAGACCCATAAACGGGGTTGAAGTCGCGTGCCGAAGTAAACACCAGGTATTTGTTATCCTTACTGAAAACAGGAGAATAGGAAGAATACCATTTGTCGGTGACGGGGTATTCCTTCCTGTCTGCAATATGCAAGACGTATATGATACTGAAATCATTATCAGCCGTACGGGAGTAAGCCAGCCAGTTATTGTCGGGCGAAAAGGTGATGCCGCGAGGCTCGTCTGCCGGGTCTTGCAATAAGAGGGTGACCTGTTTGGACGAGACATCCAGCAAGTTGATCCGGTTCTTGCGGTCGGTATACACAATTTTCTTGGCGTCGGGACTCCACTTGAACTGGCGGATATAGGTATCATTGTTCTTGGTCAGCTGTACCGGTTCGCCGCCTGCCGCCTCTTGCATGTACAGCTCTGTTTCCCCTGTCGGGTCGGCGATATAAGCGATATATTTCCCATCAGGCGACCATTGTGCACTTCGTTCGTGCGCACCGGGCGTCCGGGAGATATTCTTTGTGACCCCTTTCTCTACCGGCAGGTTAAAAAGCTCTCCGCGGGCGGTAACCACCACCCGTTCGCCATCGGGAGAGAGGCTGGCATAGGAGAGATACGCCGCCCCGTCCTTTATCTCGCTGCGGGCATAGATATGATCGGAAGAGAGGCGGATGTTCACCTTTTCCGGCTTCCGTGAAAGGGCGTCCATTGTATAGATATACCCGCCATTTTCGAACACGATCGTACGGCCGTGCGCACTGGGGAATTTGATATCATAGTCGGTAAACGCCGTCACTTTCTCGGTCTCTTTTGTTTTTGTATCATAGACGAAGAGGTTCATGGTACGGTCGCGGTCGGAGAGAAAGAAAATCTGATCGTCGATCCACATGGGTATAATGTCCTGGGCCGGGTGATTGGAGATATTCTCTACCGATTTGTTTGCCGGGTCGTATATCCAGATATCATCCGCCATTCCCCCCCGGTAGTATTTCCATGTGCGAAACTCACGCATGACACGGTTATACGCCAGCTTTTTCCCGTCCGGCGCATAACTGCAAAAACCTCCTTCCGGCAGCGGGACGGGTTGCGAGAGGCCTCCCTCTTTATGTACGGTATACAGCCTTCCGTCGAACCCGCTGCTGATCCGGTTACGGTAGATGATCTCTTTTCCGTCCGGCGTCCAGTTCATGACGATATTATTCGGCCCCATCCTGTCGCCCAGGTCGTCGCGGGCATTTGTGGGCGTATAGGTGATCCGCAAAGGCTCTCCACCTTCCGCAGAGATCGTATAGACTTCCGTATTTCCATCATATTGCCCGGTGAAAGCGATTGTTTTTCCATCCGGAGAAAAACGGGGAAACATTTCATATCCCACATGAGACGTCAGGCGGGACGCTTCGCCGCCGTTGATCGATACGTTATACAGGTCTCCTGCATACGAAAAAACAATCTCATGTCCATTTGTAGTCGGGAAACGCAATAAGCGGGCTTCCCCGGCGGCTGTTGCCGGTAAAGCATATCCGGCCAATACCAATAAAGAAAAAACAAACGATTTACACATAGACTTATCATTTAATAAAGACAAAGTTATATGATTAAAATGAGAATGATTCTTCTTTTCAATAAAAAAACTATCTTTATAATAGGAGAGGGAAGGTTTTTATGCGAGTGGAGACATCCCCCAACCCAAGAACGCACCCGTCATCATAAGAAGGCTGCCGCTTTGTTGAATATCTGGAGAAATGCTTGATTGATTAATCCCGGATCGGTTTTTGACCGTACGGGGAAAGGGATCTGGTGTGTATAGGCAAAGGGGAAATCCAGCTCTTCCAATATCTTTTCCGATGCTTTTCCCAATGCCCTGACTACTCCGAGGGTGGGGATGACGACATCTTTTTTTAGGGATATCGCCCGTATCCTATGGCAGGTGGACTGGAAGAACGATTCGCGGTAGGCCTGCATGATTTCGGGGCGTATCATCGACTTGAACGCTTTTTCGAGGCCATCACTTTCAAAAAGAGCGGGCGGTAAACGCTTCTCAAGGAAATCATGATTGAAATACTGTTGCAGGCTGTCGAAGGCTTCGCTGTCGAGGATATCGCGGGCATTTCCGTTCATCAGGTTGAAGATGGAGCCTCCGCAAAACATAAACAAACGGGTATGGCTAAACAGCTGATCCGGATTGGCAAGCAGTAATACCTGCGACAATAAAGCCCCGATGGAATAGGCGAACAGGTTGATGGAGGTATCTTCTTTAAAAACCGGGTGTTCGCCGTTTTTGATTTCATGTACCAATTGCCAGAGATTGAAAACGGATTCACGTCCCGAGGCATAGAAACGGAGCGGATGCCGGGATATACGGCTGCTTAGTGCGACATTGGCGAAGGTCGAATCGGATACATCGTCCACCTCTTTCTGCCGCGTTTTCACCCATGGCAACGTGATACGCGGATTGTTCCATATCTCGGGCGACCGGTTCATATGAAAAGCGATAGGAAAAAGGATGACCGGTTTACCTGTTGTGTTCACCAGGTATTCCGCCCACGTCAGATACTTTTCCCACGTCCGTTCGTTCAACCCGTGCAGCAGGATAATGGCCTTATCCCTTTTTGCTTTCCCGTCGGGGGTGAAGACCAGGTAGGAGAAATCCGTGTTCTCTTGAATACAATCATCGGTGGCAGAACAGAAATCGGTGGTGGTCAGTGTTCTCTGGAATGCACTGATTTCATCGGCGCCCTTTTTCTGTATAAAGCGATACGGGATGATAGCCAGTTTCGTATCGTTTATTTCCGTCTTTTTGTCGTACGAAAAAAGATGATTAAGCTGCCGGGTTCGAAAGGAGATGTCCATCATTGTTCACAAATTTTCAGCAAACAAAGGACAAGTAAGGGAGACTAGCAAATGAAAGGTTTTTTTGCCTTTCCTAAGGGATAAAAATAGACATTCAGGGGTGAATAACGCCTATACGGGATGAATTACCACCCATCTTATTACGCCCGTTGCAATAAATACGTATATTTGGAGAAAGTTCTGACAGATCATCATTATGGAGTTTCTGAATCAAAAAATGCCGGCGTATATTTACGAGAAAGGGAATATCGTCCGTTTAATCGTATCGACTGCGTTGTTCGCGTTGATCTTTATCAACATATACAAACCGTTCAGCTCTTCGCACTGGTATCCTGTTTCGGATTTTAAATTCTTCGTGTTTTCGAGCCTGATCATCCTGACCGGCGTATTGGTTGTCGTGATCAGCCGGGTTGTGATGTATCATTGGGGGAAGAAGTATACGATTTCCGTTGGGCGGTATGCTTTTTGGATAGTGGCGGAAATCGTCTTTATGTCGCTGTTTTATGCCATCTATACCTTGTCGGTTCATCCTGAGCGGGATTATTTAAGCACGTTTAAAGAGTCGTCCATCAATACAGGTCTGGTACTGTTACTGCCTTATGTCGCGTTGCACTTCTATTTCTCGTATCAGGAAAAGGAGAGGCGGCTACGCGTATTGGAAGAGAACAGGGAAGAAAGCCTGTTCAAACAAAACGTGTATAACTTTTATGATGAAAAGAAAGAATTGCGCCTCTCGGTAAAAAAAGAGAACCTGCTTTATATCGAATCGGCCGACAACTACGTACTCATCTGGTATCTTAACAAGAGCCATCTGACAAAATTCATACTTCGCAACTCCCTGAAAGCCATAGAAGAGAATTTGGACGGAACGCATGTGCGCAGATGCCACCGTTCTTTTATGGTCAACTTCGAACAGGTCAAAGTCATTCGCCGGCAGAAAGAAGGACTCTTTATGGAATTTGATATGGGAAGCGTTCCCGATATCCCCATCTCAAAAACTTACACCGAAAAGGTCATGCATTGGTTTGTCACCTATTCGGCGTAAAGGAAAGAGAGGAGTTCGCGGGAATCTGTGGGGAGATAGCCCGACCGGATTCGCCACTCTTGCGGGTAGAGGTTGTTCGCACGCTCCCCCAGCTGTTTGACAAAGCCCAGCGGGAAATCGTTATAGGTGACCGGCACATAGCCTTTTCCCACCTCCTTGGGAAGGACAACCGCCTCTTTTCTCAGGTATCTGATCGCCTCCTCCCTGTTCAGGTCGTATGAAGGAAAGGCTTTCCGGTTCAGCACGACGCTCATGGCCAGCGCATGGGAAGGACACACCTCTTTCCCTTTCATCTTTCCGAGGGATATACCTGCCATGACAACACGTAGCCGCAGGGCGATCTGCCGGTATGCGTCGTCGTGCAAACGGGGAAATGCGCGTATGGTTTCTCCCTGTAGCTCAAAATGATATGTTTCGGGATAGTGAAGCCAGCAGCGTATGTCATGGGGGATCACCGCCGCCGGTAGGGGGTTTCTTTTTTCTTTCCTGTTGGCCGGCGTATGGCTGTTTTCATGCCTCCCTTTACCGTCCTTGCGCACGACGGCCAAGAAAAAGCCTTCCCCTTTTGTTTTGTGAGGGAAAAAACGGTAGGCCGGATCATCCTTTTCCAATGCGCCTGTTATCTGCCATTTCTCCCTGACGGGTATAGGCAGGGCTTCCGCCCCCAAGGTATGCAGGATATAGGAAACGGTCTCCTCGTTCTCTTCCGTGTTGTATGTACAGGTACTGTAAATGAGTAACCCTCCGGGCTTTAAGGCGTTCCAGACGTCGTGGACGATACGGCGTTGCCGGGCGGCGCAAAGGGTTACGTTGTCTATGCTCCATTCGTGTATGCTGTTTGGGTCTTTGCGAAACATGCCTTCGCCCGAACAGGGCACATCGGCCACAATGACATCGAACATATGGGTTAACTGTCCGGCTTCCAGCGGGCTATTCTGCGTTACGATCACAGAGGGATTTCCCCATTTCGTGATATTTTCGGCCAGGATATGGCTGCGGCTACGGATGATTTCGTTGCTGACCAACAGGCTCCCTTCGGGGAGCATATCAAGCAGATGGGTCGATTTGCCTCCCGGCGCGGCGCATAAGTCCAGGCATGTCACGGGGCTTTGTACATGCGCCCTGACAGCCTGTTCCAGAAACATGGAAGAGGCCTCCTGGACATAATACCCTCCGGCATGGGACAGGGGATCAAACGTAAACGGTAAACGGCAGGGAAGGTAATACCCGCTGTCGCACCACAGGACGGGGTCTGCCTGCAATGCCGTGATCCCTTTCGATCTGTTTATGCGTATGCTGACGGGAGAGTCTGTTTGCAGGGCAGACTCCAACAGCGGAAACGCTTCGCCCGTTAATGCCTTTGTGCGCGCAATGAAATGGGAAGGAAGTATCATTTTATTCTGTTTGTTTGATACAAAAATACTACATTTGCACAAAATAAACCGTATGCAAGCATCGCTTTTCCTTATACCCGTTACGATAGGCGGTACCGACCAGAGGAAAGTCCTTCCCGGATATAATCTGGACATGATACGTGGAATCAACCATTTCATTGTAGAAAATATCCGCACGGCAAGGCGTTTCCTTAAAAAAGCAGACCCGTCAATCGTGATCGACAGCCTGACATTTTATGAACTGAACAAACATACGCCGGCAGAACAGGTCGCCGGCTATCTCTCCCCTTTGGAAAGAGGGGAGCATGTCGGCGTCATTTCCGAAGCCGGTTGTCCGGCTGTGGCAGATCCGGGAGCGGAGGTGGTCGCTATCGCCCAACGGAAAAAATACAGGGTTGTCCCTTTAGTCGGCCCGTCATCTGTCATCATGGCGTTGATGGCGTCGGGATTCAATGGACAGAACTTTGCTTTTCAGGGATATCTCCCGGTGGATACGGCAGAGCGGGCGGAGCGGATCAAACAGCTGGAAGCCCGTATCTATGCGGAGAACCAGACACAACTGTTTATCGAGACGCCTTACCGGAATAATGCACTGGCAGAGGAATTTGTCCGCGTTTGCCGTCCGTCTACACAGCTGTGTATCGCATCGGATATCACATGTGATGATGAGTTTATCAGGACGCAGCCTGTCAGGGAATGGGCAGGGAAGATTCCTGACTTAAACAAAAAGCCAACCCTATTTCTTCTTTATAAATAACCTAAAATGGTATGGAAACTTATCAGGCACACGAAACAGCCATCATCGATCCGGGTTCTACCATTGGCGAAGGGACGTTGATCTGGCATTTCTCACATATCATGAGCGGTTGTATCATCGGCAGGAAGTGTACGATCGGGCAAAATGTCGTCATCTCGCCCGACGTTGTACTGGGCGACGGGGTGAAGGTTCAGAACAATGTATCCGTGTATACCGGGGTCATTTGTGAAGACGATGTCTTTCTTGGCCCAGGGTGCGTGTTTACCAATATCCTGAATCCGCGCAGCGCGATCCCCCGCAAACACCGGTATGAAAAGACACGGGTAAAAAAAGGGGCGACGATCGGGGCCAATGCGACCGTTCTTTGCGGGCATACTGTCGGACAATATGCGCTGGTCGGGGCGGGAGCTGTTGTGACCAAAGATGTTCCCCCTTATGCGTTGGTCGTAGGAAATCCGGCTGTTCAAAAAGGCTGGGTCAGCGAGTATGGACACCGGTTGGCGTTTAACGGGCAAGGGATAGCCGTTTGCCCGGAAAGCGGGGAGCGGTATCTGTTGCATGAAGGGAAAATAACAAAAGCCAATTAACAGGAATTTATGCAGTTAGTCCGTTCCGACGCACTAACTAAATATTTTCGGACCGTTACTTAGTCGCCGGTTTCTTCCTGGGTGGCAGGGATTTTTGAGACAAAAGAGCGGAGCAGTTTGATCGTGCGGGGCGTGAAGTTGACCGAGAAATTCGGGATATCCACCCCTTGCGGGAACCGGTCGTTGGTCAGGTTGATGTTGTTTAATTCCAGCAGGCCTTGTGAGCGGAAGCCTTCGTAAGGTTTTTTTTCAAGTGTCGACAGGAGGCCGCTCAACGACAGGTCGCAGGCCATGAATCCGGTCAGTTTCGTCCGGCGCAGAGGGATGAGGCTGTCCAAAGCTTCGAGGTTGATCATTCCTTTCATTGCGCCGTCGACCCATGTGTCGTTTTGGGGCGTTTTGACGTGCAGGTTCATATCAAAGGGTTCGCCCGCCGGTTCGACATGAAGCCGGTCGATGTCTAACGCCGTGTTGCAGGGTGTCGCACCGTCGTAGGTCATACGCATCGCCACATGGATATTGTCTGCCGAGTCGGGGAGATGGGGATATTTAAACATGGCGCTGTCTACCTTCAGGTTAAGACCGATCACCGGCTTTTGTTGCTTGTTGTATTTCCCTTTCACCGACCCTTCCAGCCGGAACGTTCCGGCTGTTTGCAGGCTGTCGAAATGTTCGTCCGTATACATGGCGGGGATCAGCGAAAGCAAACGTTTGAACTCCTCTTCTTCCGTACGGAAAGAGATGTCGGGCACCATATCCCGTCCGTCTTTACCGACCTTTCCGTCGAGCTGAATACCCATATCGTTGATGCGAAGCCGGCTCCCGTTCAGCCGGAGTAGCGTCTCGGCGTCGGGGTTGGGCATGATTTCCGAGACAAAGCCGACGCGCGACCGGCGCATCAGGTAGACATTGCCCATCCGGACATCCACGCCGCCCATATCCAGCCGCATACTCCACGAGCCGTCCGTATCCTTATCCCCCCTGTCATTGACCAGTAAGAGGTCGACGTCTTCGGCGGACGTCGTCATCTTTCGCGCGTCGTCACTGTAAGCAATGCCGGCGTTATTGATTTCGATTGTATGGATCGACACGCTGGTTTTTGGTTTGACCTTTGGAGGGGGGAGGGGGGAGTGGAGAGTGGAGAGTGGAGAGTGTCTTGTGTTGCGGGGGGGGGGCGTCTTTTTGGGTTTCATGATATGTTTCCAGTTGGGCTGCCCGTTCTCCAGTATGTGGGCATACAGTCTGGGCTGTTCCAGCACGATGGATTTGATTTTAATATGCTTTCTCCTGATGGCGCTGACGAGGCCGAATATGATCGTAGCTTTTTTGCATGACAGCAGCGTGTCGCCCTCGAATGCGCCTGTCCCTATCATCAGGAAATCGTCTAAGGCGACATACGTATTGGGGAATTTACACAGGAGGGACACATCCATGTCCGAGAACTCCACCCGCGCTGCAAACAACTCATTCAACTTCTTTTTGGTTATCTTCGTGAATTGTCCCCTTACCAAAAAGAAAGGCATCGCTGCCAACAGTGTCACGACAACAAATTTCCTCATACCGCTCTCCGTTTTTTGCATACCCCGTCACCGCTTGTCTTACGGTGAAGACAAGCTGTGCGATAAGGTATACGGTTATTCACGTTTATGGTGTATCCCCGCGCGCTATTTCTTTGCCTTTTTGAAGTTACACGTCATCTTTCCCATCGACGTATCCGCCGTCCCTTTGACCACGCCTCCTTCTTCCCAGATCGTGACCTTCACGTATTCGCCCACGTATAAATTAGCGGTCAGTTTTCCCTCTTTCTCAACAAATTTCTGCTCCTTGATGTTGATATCACCGCCTTTGAGATCCACGACGATCGCCTCATTCTTTTCTTTTATTTCGACCGCATAGTCCTGATACCCGTAAGGCGCTTCGGGAATGTTGATCTCCCATTTGCCTTTTACCTTACTCTTCACATCATCACCGGCATTTGCGCCTGCTGCCGACATGCATACCATGCACATCCCAACTAACATTACATAAATTGTCTTCATTTTCTACTTTTTACATTAAACACTATACTCTATTAAACATGCTATTTCTACTTGTTTCATTGACCAAGATTAGGATTCAACAGGACATCCGCTTCGGGGATCGGTGAAAAATAACTCGCCCGTGTGGGCGGATTCGTGATCGGCCATTCCGCCGGCGAACGGCCGGGCAGGAACGTATGCTCAGGCTGCTCCTTCGCCGCATCTTCCACCAATTCCAGACGTACCAGGTCGAACCATCTGCTGGCATACTCGAAGCCGGCAAATTCCCATCCCCGTTCCACAAAGACGGAATCCCTGAACGCCGTGGCGCTCAATCCGGGCGGCAAATCGTCTACATGGGGATTTACGCCGTTACTGAGTCCCACTTTGGCGCGGTTACGCACCAGGTTGACACACTCATACGCCAGGGCATTGGGGGCGCCGTCGGCCATCGCCTGCGCTTCGGCATAGATCAGCAGCACTTCGGCATAGCGGATGATCGGGCTTGTCCGGCTACAGTTCCAATCCGATTCGCCGGCCGGCACCCATTTGTTTTCCCCCTCATATCCTTCCATCTCCCACATCTTGAAATAGTAGGGATGCTTGAACATGATGTTTTCCCACGAAAGCATCGGCTTGCCCTCCGGCCAGGGGATAACGGGTATATCGGTGTAGAACCCCGTCTCTAAAGGAAACTCCGAGACAAAGGTGGCCTCTTTCCTTTTCCCTTCGGGGAATCGCAGGAAGAAGTTGATTTCCGGACAATAGGCTTCCCAGCCTCCGAACTGTACCGGTCGACACTCTTTCGGCGCCCGGACATTGGCCTGGATCGATTTATTGTAGAACAGCCCGAAGACGAGTTCGTCGTTGGTCAGCGGAGTCGGCTTCCACAGATCGGCAAAGTTATCCAGCAGCCGGTAGCCATAGTCCGACTGGTTGTTGATGAGTTCAGCCGCCTTATCCCTTGCCAGCGCGTAACATGCCTGTTTATTCAGCGGATAGCCCGCCATACTCAGGTAGACGCTTGCCAATGTCGCTTTGGCGGCTCCTTTGGTGAAACCGGCCATTGATTTGACATCCGTCCAGCGGTACGGAAGCCACTCTTCCGCCTTTTTCAGGTCGGAAATGATGGAATCGTAGACCGCTTCGGCAGACGTTTTGAGTATGGTTTTATCCGATTCCCTGACAGTGGTGACATACGGAATGTCGTTAAACGTCCGCACCAACCAATAATAGACATACGCCCGGGCAAAGTAGGCCTGCCCTACATACTCGCATAGCGTTTGTTCGTCGACCGTTTCGGCTGCTTTGTGATAACTGTTGATAATCCCGTTCGCCACGTTGACCGTAGCGTAAGCATCCCTCCATCCGTCTTCTATATGCGAATTACCGGCCGGATGCACATAGGTGTCGTATTGTATGTAGTCCACATTCCCGAAATAGGGCGTGGTGATGTCGTCTCCCCCATACAGCATCACGACAAAGGAGTTATAGTCGGCACAATAGAAGTGCGTGATACTTTGGTACAACGCATTATTCGCCAGGTCAAGCTCATCCTGATTGCTGTAGAACTGTTCCGGGAATAATTTCCCATTCAGGTCCTCTTTCAGGAAGTCGTCATTGGAGCTACAGGCAAAAAGGCCGGCTATCATGGCAAAAAGAACAAGTGTATATTTCATAACCATTTTATTTTTCATTGATTAATATTCCAATATAAGGCTAAAGGTAAAACTTCTGGGATTGGGATAGGCATACCAGTCGATCCCCGCGTCGATATCGACATTTGATCCGCCCGCCGAGGAGACTTCCGGGTCATACCCCTTGTATTTGGTGAGCGTATACACATTCTGGCAGCTTACGGCTAACCGGATATCCGCGAAGCGGGTCATCTTTTTGGTCAAGCGGTAGGCTAAGCTGAGATTCCGCACTTTGATATAACTGCCATCCTGTATCCATTGGTCGGAATTGGGCTTCACCATATTGTTCAGGCTCGGCTTGGAGAACTCCGCCCAGGGGTTTTCCGGCGACCAGCGGTTTTTCCCCTCACGCAACGTAATCGCCATCGAGTTGTCTAAGATATTACCGGCCATGGCATAATTGACATTCAGTATGTCGCGCCCGTGCACCCCTTCAAAGAGCACGTTCAAATCCCAGTTCTTCCACGACAAGTGGTTGTTGAAGCCCCATGAGAATTTAGGATTGCTATTGCCGATGATCTGGTAGTCTCCCGCATCGTATTCGCCGTTCCCGTTCAGGTCTTCGTACCGGTAATCCCCCGGCTCCTGTCCTTGCGCCCGGGCGTCCATCACCTGTCCGCGCTGCCATATCCCCAGATACTTGTACCCATAAATCGTCCCGATGGCCTGTCCGGGAAGAATAATAAACGGGCTGGAAGTGAATACCCCTTCACCATAGGTGTTTCCCCAGAGGCGTTCCTGTTCGCCGATATCGAGCACTTTGTTCCGGTTGTGGGAGCCGTTCAGGTTGATGTCATACGACCAGGCCTTATTCTCGAACAGGAGATAATTGAGGTTGATTTCAACTCCTTCGTTTTCCATTTTCCCGACATTGGATTGGATGCTGCCTCCCCCGTTGTAAAGAGGTACGCCTACCTTAGACAACAATTCTTCTGTTTTCTTCAAGTAATAATCAAAGGCGATGGATAATTTACCTTGCAAAACGCTGATGTCCAATCCCAAATCGGTCTGTTTCGTCTCTTCCCATTGCAACGCGCCGTTTCCTGCCACACCCGGCCGGTAACCCGGGTAGGGTTGTGAAGTGCCCCAGCTGTAATTGTTAGACTCCATGGGCGAAAGGGTCGCATAGGCTCCGATAGCCTGGCTACCGGTAACTCCCCAGCCGCCCCTTATCTTGAGGTTGTCGAACATACCTGTCTCTTTCAGGAAAGCCTCTTCCGAAAGCCGCCAACTTAACGCAAAGGAGGGGAAATAGCTGAACTGGTTTCCTTTCGCGAATTTAGATGACCCGTCGGCGCGATACGTACCGGTGAAGTAATAGCGCGAACCATAATTGTAGGTCAGGCGGGTGAAAAAGGAGCGCATCGCCTCATTGCTGTAACCGGAGCTTGCACCCTTCGTTTTCCCCACGCCCAGGTTATACCATTTGACCGTCTCCACCGACAAGTCATTGCCGCTCCCCCTGAAATCCTGGTACGTGCTTTGACTCTCCTCAAACCCCAACATGGCGGAGAGTTGGTGCTTTTTAGCAAAGGTCTTGCTGTAGGTCAGGAAAGCATTGACCAACCATGATTTGTTTTCACTCGAACTTTGCGATGCATTGGCCATGTTGCCGTTCAGCGCTTTGCTGATGTAAAACCGGTCTCCGCCCGTCTCGAAACCAATAGAGGCCTTTCCGTTAAATTCCAACCCGTCAATGATCTTGATCCTGACATTTCCCACGGCGTTCCCGTTGTTTGCATACCGCGTATCTTCCAGTGTGGTGAGCAATACCGGATTCAGGGTTTTCGCCGAGAGCGGATCCATCGCCTGATACGAGCCGTCTTCGTTGAACACCTTGGCCGTAGGCGCCCAGATCAAAGCCGACTGAAGCGGGAGGGACATATGATCCCCGCCGTTGCCCAGATTGGGGTTCAGCGAACTGCTATGATTGATGTTTGTTTCAAATTGATAAGAGATGCGGCTATTCAACTCGACGTCTAATTTAGCTCCCAGCCCATAACTTTCCGACGAGGTATTGATCAATATCCCGTCCGTATGGTTGTAGGTCGGGGAGACGTAGTATTTCACCTTGTTGTTTCCGCCGGTCAACGCCGCCTTGTAACTTTGCGTAATCCCCGTCCTGAAAATCTCGTCTTGCCAGTCTGTCCCCCCGTGCTCCCTGTAATAGGCGATATCGGCGTCTGTAAAGGTGGGTACACCGCCCGGTACGGAAGTGACCGTCTGATTCATAAATTCGGCATATTCCCCCGCCCCCATGATGTTGTATTTTCTGGGTATCTGGTCGAAAGAGATATTGGAATAGACCTTCACTTCGTTCTTCCCTTCGCTGCCTCCCCTTTTGGTGGTCACGATGACCACGCCGTTGGCGCCTTTCGAGCCATAAATGGCTGTGGCGGACGCATCTTTCAGTATTTCGATGGATTCGATATCATAGAGGTCGGGCATACTGCCGTAGTTCCCGTCCACCACAATCAGCGGGTCGTTATTCCCCAGGATGGAATTAACGCCGCGTATACGGATGGTCGAAGCCGAGCCTGGTGCGCCGTTGCCTCTTCGCACCACGACGCCCGGCGCACGTCCCTGCAAAACGGAGTTGGCCGAAGATCCCGGCTGGTCGAGGAATGATTTGGCCGCTACGGAAGTGACTGCCCCCGTCAGGTCGGACTTCTTCACCGTCCCGTACCCGATCACAACCACCTCTTCCAGGTTCGCCATGTCTTCTTCCAGCACAATACGCAGGTTATTCGCCGCCGTTACCGTCTGTTTGACATACCCGATATAGGAGATTTCCAGCACAGCCCCTACCGGCGCCTTCAACGTAAAACGCCCATCCTGGCCGGTTACCGCTCCGGTGGAGCCTCCTTTCACTTTCACATTGACCCCCAAAAGCGGGTCGCCGTTTGCATCATACACATATCCCGTGATTTCCCTGTCGTCAAGAGGAGAAAGAACCTCCACCGCAGCGCTTCCCTTCGACATATGGCCTGTCCCGTTATCGTCTACCGCCATGACAGATACAGAAAGAAACAACAGGAAGAAAAGAGATTTCAACCTGGTTAACTGATGCAAATAAGATTGATTACACTTTGATATACCTTTTTTCATACCATTGATTATTATATTTAAGGATTATAGTTAGCATCTTATTGAAGCAAATGTAATAAAAATAAGTAAACCAACTATCTAATGTCTATTTATTTATTTATTTTAAGAGAGAATAGGAAACACAACCCCCCACAACCGCAAGGAGAAGAAGCCCCCACCCCCACCAACCCAGCCCGGAGGCAGGGGAGGCGGGGCGGATCGCTTCCCGCATGGCAGAGGTCGTTTCCCTGCGAAGCGTAGCAGACCGACCGCTTTGGACGGCGTCCAGCGAGGCGCTCTCCACCTCTTCCCCCACCGTAGCGACGGTAATCGCCCGTGCATATTGCCGTCCCGCACTGTCCGGCATCGACAACTCGATCCGCTCCACCCGTACCTGACGACGCCCCGACTGCCGCCACAACCGTTCCGCAAACAAACTATCCCCCACCATCACCGACAACGAATCCCGCCTCACCTCCGTCCGCTCCACCTTCCGCGCCCCGCACCCCACGATAGCGAACAGTGAAATAGCGAACAGCAGACATATAACACATTGACTATCAAAACAAAACCACCCGTCATTGCGAAGGCGAAGCCTGAAGCAATCCAGAGGTGCACACGTATACCCTTCTGGATTGCTTCACTACATTCGCAATGACGGGGGTTGTCATTGCCCCCTTTTTGATAAACCTGGTTTATTGGGTACTCACTCTGTTGCTTGGTACCACAGCGTCGGGTACTTCGGAGAGTTATTGGGGCCGCTAGTCAACCCGCCGAGATCTTTCCAGTACTGGCCGTCACCGGTGCCCCATTCCGCGTCATCTGAGAGACTGGGCCAAGGATGATCCTCACTACCGAAGATCCATCCATTAACACCGGAGTCCTTTACGTCTTGTTGTGTTGAATAACAGGCGGTGAGAGATCCGCTCCCCCCACCCCGCACACCGCCAACGTTGTTGGTGCCGG
>JAISQD010000014.1 GCA_031274415.1 Tannerellaceae bacterium
CACAAGGATTTACAAAATTAGGTGACAGCGATTATTTTGCTGCTATCACCCTTTATTTATTGAATAGCAATGGATTACAAGAAAAGTGACAGCGATTTCCCCGAAAAAAAACTCTGGGAGGAGAAATGACAGGTCCGTGCAGGACGGCTCTTTCTTATATCGAACTCACGTTACGTTACATTTTTGTGAAATAGGGCGCTTTATTCTTACATTTTTGTAGCTTTTCCTCTCCCCCGATTTATTCCGTATAATGATAAACAGCTGATTGTATCCATATTATATAGAACGGCACAGTTTTTGAAATGTCCTTATAAACTGTGGTGGATGCATCGACCTTTTAAAATCACAAGCGTATTGGAAATTGAGAAGAACGGAGTCTGTTTTCTTAATCCCAAACGCATACGGTTATTGAAGCTGATACACAGGAAAGGCTCTATCCTGTCGGCGTCGAAAGAGATCGGTATATCGTATCAGCAGGCATGGGGCGTGGTAAAAGAGATCAATACGGCGGCGCCGTTGCCTGTCGTCACCCGGCAAAGGGGCGGGGCACACGGAGGAGGCGCAGCGTTGACCGGTTTTGGATTAAGGATGGTTGAACATTACGACCGGATTCAGGAGAAATACGACGGCTATATGAATGAGCTGGAGACGGATGTCAAAGACATTTGTTCTTTCTGAACGCCGGTAAGCTATGTCAGGTTATGGAACAAGGCAAAAAGATTGAGACCCGTTCGGGGCGATGCTTGCGCGGATGTGGCGATTGTCCACCGTGGCGAAATACGGAAATACGGACCGTGCAACCAGGTCATCACCGAGCATACGCTGAAAGACATCTATGATGTAGACGTCCGGATCCATTCCGTTCCCGGCAACGGAAAGTCGCCGTTCCACAAAATTTGCATGCCGCTTATCCAGTAATGACGGGATCAATGCATTTTTTTGTACTTTTGCATTTCAATATGGAAAAGAGAAAGATGTATAAGGAGTTATTTAATTGGATAATCGTTATTATTTCCCAGCCGGCGAAAGCGTTTTACGCGCTTTCAAAGAAGAAAGAACAGGAAGAGGAGTTTCTGACACGGTTTGTATACCCGTTGATCGGCCTGGTGACGTTGTCCGCTTTCCTTGGTATACTCTTTACCCGGAAAGAGTTTGATCTGGAGCTGGCGCTAAAGGCGTCGATCAAGACGCTGCTCTCCTCTTTCGGGGGATTCTTCCTGTCGGCCTACCTGCTGAACGAAGTATGGGGGAACTTTTTCAGGAAAGAAAAGGATATGAAGCTGTGCCAGCGGTTTGTCGGTTATTCTTCCGCGTTGATGTTTGCGCTGAATACCATACTGATGCTGCTGCCCGAATTTTTCTTCCTCCGCATCTTTGTATTGTACACGGTGTATATCGTATGGGAAGGGGCTGTTCCCTACATGAAGATAGAAGAAGAGATCCGCCTGAAATTTGTGGCAGTGGCAACGACCCTCATTGTCGTTATCCCGGAACTGATCAATACCACATTATTTATGTTGATGCCCGGATTACGCATCTAAAATAGAAGGGAAAAAGAGCATGAAAGAGAAATTCCATCATACCGTAGAGATTAAAAACAAACGGGCGAAGTTCGATTACGAACTGCTCGAAACCTTTACGGCAGGTATTGTACTCACCGGTACGGAGATCAAGTCCATACGGCTGGGGAAAGCCAGCCTTGTCGATACGTATTGCTTAGTAGAGAAGGGCGAGCTGTGGGTGAAGAACATGTATATCGCCGAATACTTTTACGGGACATACAACAACCATTCCGCCCGCCGCGACCGGAAGCTCCTCCTCACCCGGAAAGAGATACGGAAAATAGAAAACGAGGCGAAGAACAGCGGCTTCACCACCCTGCCCGTCCGCCTGTTTATCAACGAAAAAGGGCTGGCCAAAGTCGTCATCGCGATCGCCAAAGGGAAGAAAGAATACGACAAGCGCCATGATATCAGGGAGCGGGACGACCGGCGCGAGATAGACCGCGCCTTTAAACGATAAGGATCAATCACCACCAATGACAAACAGCGTAATGGACAAAGCGACATTTACCCGACAGCTCAAAGAGCGTATCTTGGTCCTGGACGGCGGATTCGGAACCATGGTACAGGCATACAAACTGACCGAAGAAGACTACCGCGGCGAACGGTTTGCCGCTTTCCCCTCAGACCAGAAAGGGAACAACGATCTGCTCTGCATCACCCGTCCCGACGTGATCGGGGCCATCCACCGTCAATACCTGGATGCCGGCACGGACATCTTTACCACTAATACCCTTAATGCCAACGCCATCTCGATGGAAGATTACGGCATGCAGGCGTTCGTGCGCGAGATGAACCTGGCGGCAGGGAGGATCGCCCGCGAAACAGCCGACCGCTTTATGGAGGAACATCCCGCGCGGCAGGTATTTATCGCCGGATCAATCGGGCCAACGAACAAGACGACGTCGATGAGCCCCGACGTCAGCGACCCCGCCTACCGCGCCGTCACCTACACGGACATGTATGCCGCATACCGGGAACAGGTGGAAGCGTTGGTGGATAGCGGCGTGGATATCCTCCTTTTCGAGACCATCTTCGATACGCTCAACGTAAAAGCCGGGCTGGAAGCTGCCGGAGCCGTGCTGGAAGAGAAAGGGAAAGACCTCCCCATCATGCTCTCCGTCACCCTGTCGGCACAGGGAGGACGCACATTCTCCGGCCAGACGCTGCCGGCATTTCTCGCTTCTATCCAACATTTCCCGATTGTCAGCATAGGGCTGAACTGCTCTTTCGGGGCAACCGAAATGAAA
Source organism: Tannerellaceae bacterium (assembly GCA_031274415.1). Lineage (GTDB taxonomy): Bacteria > Bacteroidota > Bacteroidia > Bacteroidales > Tannerellaceae > DFXE01. Next base: position 2,813 of record JAISQD010000014.1, read on the forward strand.
CCCTACCTGCAGGAGTTGGCTGCTCAGGCGCCTTACTACATCAGCGCCCACCCGAACGCCGGGCTGCCGAACAGCTTCGGGTCGTATGACGAGACGCCCGAAAAAATGGCGCAACACATCAAACCCTTCGTCGACGAGGGATTGGTCAATATATTGGGCGGTTGTTGCGGAACGACGCCGGCACACATCGCCCTCTATCCCGGGCTGGTGAAAAACGCCCGCCCGCACCGCCCCGCACATGGGAGTGAGGCGTTGTGGCTGTCGGGACTGGAACGGCTGGAGGTCAAACCGGAAAACAACTTCATCAACATAGGCGAACGGTGCAACGTCGCCGGATCGCGCAAATTCTTGCGCCTGATCAAGGAAAAGAACTACGAAGAGGCGCTCGCCATCGCCCGCAAGCAGGTGGAAGACGGCGCACAGGTGATCGACATCAATATGGACGACGGGATGCTCGACGCCGTCAGCGAAATGACGACGTTCCTGAACCTGATTGCCTCCGAACCGGAGATCGCGCGCGTACCTATTATGATCGACTCCTCGAAATGGGAGGTGATCGAGCAGGGATTGATGTGTGTGCAGGGGAAAAGCATCGTCAATTCCATCAGCCTGAAAGAGGGGGAAACCCCGTTCCTCCGCCACGCCGCAAGGATCAGGCAGCTGGGCGCCGCCGTCGTGGTGATGGCCTTTGACGAAACGGGGCAGGCCGATGTCTTTGAACGGAAGACGGCCGTCTGCGCAAGGGCTTACCGGCTATTGGTGGAGAAAGCCGGTTTCCCTCCACAGGATATTATCTTCGACCCCAACGTGCTGGCTATCGCTACCGGTATGGAGGAGCATAACGGCTACGGGCTGGACTTTATCCGTGCGGTGGAATGGATCAAGCAGCACCTGCCGGGCGCGAAGGTCAGCGGTGGGATCAGTAACCTCTCCTTCTCTTTCCGTGGCAACGAACATGTCCGTCAGGCCATGCATGCCGTCTTCCTCTACCATGCCGTAGGCAAGGGGCTGGATATGGGGATCGTCAACCCCTCCGCCGGCGTAATCTATGAAGAGATCGAGCCGGCGTTTCGCGAACTGCTCGAAGATGTGATCCTGGCACGCCGTCCGGAAGCGGCGGAAGAGCTGATCGCCTATGCGCAAAGCCACGCCTCCGGCACGACGGAAGAGGGCGAAAAGCAGCAGCGGCAGGCATGGCGCGACGGCTCGTTGCAGGAACGCTTAGAGTATGCCCTGATGAAAGGGATCGCCGATTTTCTGCAGGAAGATATAGAGGAGGCGCTCACCTGTTACCCGCAGGCGGTGGATATCATCGACGGCCCGCTGATGAGCGGGATGAACAAGGTGGGCGAACTGTTCGGCGCAGGCAAGATGTTCCTGCCGCAAGTCGTCAAGACGGCGCGCACGATGAAAAGGGCGGTGGCTTTCCTGCAGCCCGTCATCGAATCGGAACAGGCGGTCGCCGGCTCGTCCAAAGCGGGGAAGGTGATTTTCGCCACCGTAAAAGGCGACGTTCACGATATCGGGAAGAACATCGTCTCCATCGTGCTGACGTGTAATAATTATGACGTGATCGACCTGGGCGTCATGGTGCCGTCCGAAACGATCATCCAAAAATGCATCGAAGAGAAGCCCGACCTGCTCTGCCTCTCCGGACTGATCACCCCTTCGCTGGAAGAGATGGTGCATGTCACCGGCGAAATGCAGAAGCGTGGCATGACGATCCCGATCATGATCGGCGGGGCGACGACCTCTAAGCTGCACACCGCCGTCAAGATCGCCCCGCACTACGACTCCCCCGTCATTCATGTGCTGGACGCCTCGCAATCGCCTTTGGTTGCGGCCAAGCTATTGAATCCCGATACCCGCGAAGCCTATCTCGCCGAGCTGAACAGCGAGTATGAAGCCCTGCGCGCCTCCATGCAGGAGAAGAAAACGGTGCTGGTTTCCCTTACGGAAGCCCGGAAGCATCCCTTTTCGGCGGATTGGGCAAACTATACGCCCGTCGTCCCCGCACAGCAAGGCGTACAGCTCATTCCCCATATTCCGCTGGAAGAGCTGATCCCGTACATCAATTGGACGTTCTTCTTTACCGCCTGGAAACTGAGCGGACGCTTTGCCGGTATCGCCCGTACCGACGGATGCGACGCCTGCCGCACTTCGTGGCTGGCCGGCTTCCCCGAACACGACAGGGCGAAAGCATCGGAAGCCATGCAGCTCTACAAAGACGCCGTCAACCTGCTCGACCGCCTCGCCGGAATGAAAGCCGGGTATGGCAAAGCCCTGTACGGCTTCTTCCCCGCCAATAGCGACGGCGACACCATCAAACTGGCCAACGGCACGGAGTTCCCCACGCTGCGCCAACAGGCCAAACGGGAAGACAATACCTACAAATCCCTCGCCGATTACATTCTTCCCGCATCCGAAGGGCGTCAGGACTATATCGGGGCCTTCGTCGTCACAGCCGGAGCCGGCGCCGAACAGTTCAAAGAAAAGCTGGAAGCGGAAGGGGATACCTACACGGCAATGCTTTTCCAAAGCCTGACCGACCGCTTAGCCGAAGCAACGGCGGAATACCTGCACCTCAAAGTCCGTAAAGAATACTGGGGATATGCGCCGGACGAATCACTCTCCGTCCCCGACCTGTTCAAGGCTACATACCAGGGAATACGTCCCGCCATAGGCTACCCTTCCCTACCCGACCAGCTGCAAACGATGACGCTGGATGCGCTGCTGGATATGTCGCGGATTGGGGTCAGCCTGACCGAAAACGGCGCCATGTTTCCCACCGCCTCCGTGTGCGGCCTTTACCTGGCCCATCCGGCCTCCCATTACTTTATGATAGGCGCTATCGACGGCGAACAACGCGCCGACTATGCCCATCGCCGCCGCCTGACTCAGGATGAGTGCGACCGGGTGTTCGCACACAGTCAGAAGTTGCCGTAGAGCGAATAAAAGCGACCGGCTCTCTTTACATACGACCGGGTGGTAAAAGCATCGTGACAAAACAGCAACAGCTGCTTTTTATTCACCGCCTCTTCCAGTAGCCGTATCTTCTCATGGTAGGAAATGAGGGGAGAGGTATCGTAGGCCGAGATCCATCCAGGTGTGACGTTGGCGGCCAAGGGGATGACGTCGCCAGGAAAAACGATCGTTTGACCAGGTATCGGTATGTAGGGGACGATCTGTCCGGGCGTATGTCCGTGATATAACCGGAGGCAAACGCCCGACGAATCGATCTCGCAGTCCGTATCCACCGGCTGAAGCAGTCCTGCCTCCTTCACCGGCAACATATTCTCCATAAAATAGGACGCTTTCTCCAGCGGATGCGGAGAAAGGAAATTCGCCCATTGCGCCCGGCCTACCCAGTGGCGGGCGTGGGGAAAGGCTAAGGATAATTCGCCCGTCGTTTCATCCTTTAGGGTGACAGATCCGCAATGGTCGAGGTGCAGATGCGTCAGGACGACGTCGGTCACCGCTTCCGCCCTGACTCCCCGTTTGAGCAGCTCTTGCCTGAGATCCAGCATCTTGAAAAATTTGTAATAACGAAGCTTATCCAATTGCTTCGTCCCCACCCCCGCATCAATGAGGATCACCCTGCCGTCGCCGGTCTGCACCAGCAAACTGCGCATCACCAACAGGCAGTCGTTCGCATCGCCGGCATCATAACGCTTCTTCCAGGTTTTCTTGGGGACAACGCCAAACATCGCTCCCCCATCGGCATAAAAATAACCGGTATCTATGATATGTATTTGCGTCACTCTTTTTTTTCTGATAAATCGTTTTCTTACCGCGATTGCAGCTCTCCGTTGATCGTCAGCTCTTTTATTTCGCCGTCGATATAGCGGCATTCGACGATCCGGTTGCCAGGGGCGAATAGCTTGAAGTGAACGTCCCACTCTTTTGGCCAGGCGGGAAGCAGCAGCAGCTCATCGCCGTTGTTTTGCAAAAGCATCTCCTGCAGGGCAATCATGCCGCTGCCGCCCCAATTGTGGTCGGGCGTCCAGTCATGACCCGGCCCCCAGAACGCGGGGAAGCGTCTGCCGGAGTCTTGCAACTTCTTTATGATCTGAATCTTCGCCTCTTCCGCCAAGCCCAGGCGCGCCGCAAAAATGGCGTCCTGGTGCCAGCTGATATGGTTGCGGCATTGCACCGCGTGCGGGTCGTACAGGTAGGTGTTGATGGCGATATCCAATCCGGGTTTGCCTATGCCGTAGATGCCCCATGGCCACACCGGATACAACTGCGGACTTTCGACATTATTGACGCGCTCCCATTGCCAGGCGGGCGCTATCGTGGTGTGTCCATCTATCTCCTGCGTATGGATGTCGGGCAAACGCTGGAGAAACTGTTCGTAGTACGCCCTCTTTTCCGCATCCAAATAGCGTTCGGGCAGTTCCAGCAGGCGGGATGCCACCGTTTGTAAAGCCGCGATGGTCGATGTGGAATTGTACGCCATTTTGTAGGTTTCGCAGGCGGAACCCGGGTACAGGATCAGCTTGCCCTTTCCGTCAAACGTCCTGTGGCCGCGTATTTTTGCCAGGTATTGATAATGTTCGTCGAAGAAGCGCAGGACGCTCTCCGCCAGAGGGAGGTAGCCGGAAATATCGGCTCCCGTGTACCGCTCTTTTTCCAAGGCAAGATAGCCGATTTCCAGAGCGGTATCCCAAAGGTATTCGAGCCATGAGTTAAATTCCAGTCCCTGGTCGAACTTGTCGGGTCTCTTTTCGTAACTGTATTCAGCCAGGTTGGGCAGTCCGAAGTTTTCGATCTGTTCGGTGAAGCAGGCGCCGTCGTGCCCCCAATAGAATTGGCTGCGGGTTTCGGCGGTCTTCAAGATGCGCATATAGAAATCCAGTTGCGGCGCCATCCAGTCGAAGTCGCCGCTTTTCAGCATCGGGAAGTAGACCAACCGCTGATTCTGTGCGGTAAACGTCCCACCGCCCCATGCACGGAAGTCCGGCGTAAAGGCGCTTCCTTCGCTGATGAAAACAGGATCACAGGTGAACAGTCCGCCATTGAATTTGGTGGGATACTGGCCGTAGGCATTGCAGGCCAACATGTAGCGGAACAGGTGGTAGTTGCGGCTCAGCTCAAACCCCTTGTCCGTCCCGTCGTGCGAGGTGATGCGGATGAAACTGCGCTCGTTGAACGCTTTCCACCAGGCGAGGTTCTTCTTCCTGTCGCTGACCGCCGGCTTGTCCACGTTTTTCTTCCAGACGTCGATGTCCGGTGTTTGCTCCGTATGCAGTTTGATGGTCATGTTCCACTTTTTCAGCGGCTTTTCGCTTTCGAGTTTCCACGCCTTGTAATCGGTGTCGATGTAGTTTCCGGTGGTTGTCCCTGCCGGTTTGAATCCTTTGGCTTCCAACAGGCCTCCCGAAGCCAGGTTTTTCAACGGGTCGAACAAGTGGTCTTTGACGCTCTCGAGGCCTTGCTGTGCCACCGTGACATCGAACGCCGTTTCCCCCTTGTTGTGATGGTAGAAAAGAATCCTGTTTCCTTCGTAGGCTACCTCGTCTTTCCGGGTAATCAAGACCGGAGGCTTTACCCAACGGTAGGAACCCTGTCCCGCTTCGCCTTCGCGTACCGGCCTGTCCTGATAGCGCCAGTTTTCGTACAGGATACTGGCCGACAGGGGTTGGCCGGACGACGTTTCCACGTGAATGACCGGCTGAAACACATCCACCCAAATACGGACATCGGCGGCGATGGCCTTGTTCTTCCCGCTAATCTGCACACACCCCTCTTTCAGGTTCAATTCCTGCCGGAACGTTTCCCCTTCAAACGGGTTGGGCGATAATTGAATACGCACCCGTCCCTGTTTGAGCAGGGTATTGTTCTCGTCGAACGTACCGCTTCGGGCCATGTAAAACAGGATGTCGCCATTCTCCACCCACACGTTGAGTCCGATGTCGCCACCGCCGCAGGGCATGCTTTCGCCGGCATTGGCGCTTTGCGTGTTCCAAACCACGTGATAATCCGGCGTCTGTTGCGCCGCTAACGAAAATAGACAAACAGCATGACTTACGGCCATCATAAGACATTGCCGGATCATGACTCTCTTCAGATGCTTCATATTCTTTTCTTTTAAGGGTACGTTAAAAAACGCAGTAAAAATAGAAATATTTTCTTATTTTTGGGCACTCAAACTAAGGGTTTTCCCTTTTCTTTACGATTACATAGATATAAACAAATATAAACTAATGAAATGATGGCTACAAAGAAAATCTATTTATTATCCTTTTTTCTCCTCCTCCGGTTCGGTGACTGCTGGGGACAGACATTCAACCACGACTATTCGCGGACATGGGTAACCAAACTGTTTATGGCTTCCCCCGACATGAAGGGGGGCAGCGACGTCAGACTGACATTTGAACAGGCGCTTGACGTGATCAAACAGACGGATCACCTCTCTCTCGGAGTACCCAAAATCATCTATCTGGTAGGATGGCAGTACAATGGGCATGACGACAAGTATCCGGCATTCTTCGAAGTCAACCGGCATTTGAAAAGGAGCAGCGACGCCACGGCGGAAGAAAGTCTCCAATGGCTCATCCGCGAGGCAAGGAAATACCATACAACGGTCAGTTTACACATCAATATGACGGATGCCTACGATAATAGCCCCCTGTGGGACGAATATGTGGAAAAGGATCTTATCTCAAAAAACAGCGATGGCAAATTGAAAGTCATCGGCGAATACAACCAACACAAGGCATACCAGATCAACTACAAAAACGAGTGGGAGAAAGGATATACCCAGCAACGCATCGACCGGTTGCTCGCGCTGCTTCCCGAACTGAAAGAATCGGCAACGATCCATATCGACGCATGGATTGCACGGCCAAGCGAAGGGCACAACGAGACACAGATTGTAGAGGCCGCATATCAGAAGAAAGCCCTCCAATACTGGAAAGCAAAAGGGATAGATGTCACCAGCGAATGGGTGATGGACTATATGACGGGGGATGTTCCGCTGGCATGGCACTTCAATAGCTTTTCACAAGAGCAGTACCTCTCTATTCCGGCGCATATCTATACCGGTGTCGGCATCAACCCGGATATAACAGACAGTGACTTTGGCCTTGGCTTCCTGTTCGGGACAACCTGTTATGGCGAACCGTTCTGGAAAGCGCCGTTCTGGGGAGAGGCATCAACGTGGCAACAAACGCTGACCAAGGATTTTATGCTCAAATGCCCGCAGTATTTCTTTCTGAACAGGTACGAACGGCTGTCGGTGGAAGGGTCGGGAAAAGAACGGACGGCATACTACAGCGGCGATGTGAACGTCTCTTTGTCCGACAGTACGGTAAGACAGGGAGACAGGATATGGAGAAACAAAAACGTCATCTCCATCCCTGCCGTCTGGCGTGACGACAAAGGCCTCATTGTGTACAGCGCGGACGAGGCGGGAAAATTCAAACCGGACATTCCCTATTCATGGGATAAAGCGAAAAGGGCGACGATCTACAAAGTAACATCCGAAGGATTAAAAGAGATAAAAAAAGTGGCCATCCAACAGTTCCATTTCGTCATAGATGTGGAGAAAGACACCCCATATTATATCATCCCTGAAGCGTAATCAAAGCCCACTTTTTTTCAAAAGTCACCCATTTTCTTACGATCTGGATGTTACTTGTTTTTAACGTTTAAATTTTACTGATATGAAATGCTTTACCTATTTACGGAAACTTATTCTTTTCTCATCTGTGGCGGGAGGCGCCTTTACGATGCAGGCGCAGCAGCAGTCGATGGAATTACGTTCACCCGGCGGGACGATAAAAGTCTCGCTGACTCTTGGCGACAAAATCCTTTACACGGTATCTAATGATCAAGAAGTTTTACTGTATAATAATGAGTTACGACTTCAATTACGTAACGAAACGTTAGGCGAAAAGCCAAAGCTAACCGGACAAAAACGGGTGTCGGTCGATACGCAAATCAAACCGCTTGTGCCTTTTAAGTTCTCCACCGTCGAGAACAGGTATAATCAATTGACCCTGGATTTCAAGGGCAACTATTCGGTGGAATTTCGCGCTTTCGACGATGGGATTGCATACCGTTTCGTTACCCGTAAAAAGGGCAAGATAGATGTCATGCACGAAGATATCAACCTCTCTTTTCCCGCTGATTATTTGCTGCATGTCCAACAGGGCGGGTTCGGCTCCTATTATGAAGAACCCTATACCCATCTCGAATCGCGCAGCATCAAACCAAGCGACCAGACTGTTCTGCTTCCCGTACTGATCGATACACGGAAAGGGGCTAAGATCCTCATCTCGGAAGCCGACCTGGTCGATTATCCGGGGTTCTTTCTCCGGGGGAAGGGTGAAGAAAACGGGCTGGAATCGGCATTCCCATATGCGCCGCTTGAAACCCAACCGGACCCGAACGGACGGAATGTAAGGGTGGTCAAAGAGGCCGACTATATCGCCCGGACAGCGGGAACAAGGACATTTCCCTGGCGCTTTTTTATTATCACCAAAAAAGACACCCAGTTGATCGAAAGCACCATGGTTTGCCGTCTGTCTCCTCAAAAAGAGATCGGCGACGTTTCCTGGATCAAGCCGGGATTGGCGGCGTGGGACTGGATAAACCGTCATGCCGGTTACGGGCCGGATCACCAGTTCAGAAACGGGGTAAATACCCAGGCATACAAACACTATATTGATTTTGCCGCCCGCTACAAGATCCCCTACCTCGTCGTCGACGAAGGATGGTCGAAAGATAAAGCCCGTCCCATCGAAATCATACCGGCTGTAGATATGCCCGAAATTGTCCGTTACGGGAAAGAGAAAAACGTCGGGATCGTACTGTGGGTCACGTTTAACGGGATTGATGCGGACTTCAACGACGACACGTATAATGTGTTTGAACATTTCTCCCAAATGGGCGTCAAAGGATTCAAAATTGATTTTATGGACAGGAGCGATCAAGAGGTCGTCAACTTCTATGAACGTGCCGCCCAAGAGGCGCTAAAATACCACATGCTGATTGAACTGCACGGCTCCTACACGCCGAAAGGATTGGAATACGCCTATCCCAATGTCCTGTCGTTTGAAGGTGTCAGGGGGATGGAAAACGGCGGGAATTGTACGCCCGACAATAGCCTCTACCTTCCTTTCATGCGAAACGTACTCGGCCCGATGTCCTTTACGCCCGGCTCCATGTTGAGCGTACAACCGGAAAAATATAGCGGGGGCTTGTCGCCCAATGTCGTGATGATCGGAACCCGGGCGTATCATATGGCGCTCTATATCCTGTTTGAAAGCGGCTTGCAAATGATTTCCGACAGTCCGCGACAGTTCGACCAGAATCCCGATTGCTCGGCGTTTATTTTCTCAACGCCCGTTACCTGGGACGAAACCCGAGCGTTGGTGGCCGATGCCGGGCAGTATCTTATCGTCGCCAAACGGAAAGGCGAGAAATGGTGGATCGGCGGTATCACCAACAATACGGAGAAAACAAGGGAATTTGATATCACCCTCGACTTCCTTCCGGAAAACAGGACATACCACATGACCGCCTTTGAAGATGGCGTCAATGCCGATTCGCAGGCCATGGACTATAACGTCCGCAAACAGGATGTGAAACAGGGCGACAAGATTCATGTCAAAATGGCACGCAATGGAGGCTGGGCTGCCATCTTAGAATAACCTCAAAAGACCTCGCACGGTACAAAGAAAAACCCCCACTCAATCCGTTCAAAGCGGTTGAGTAGGGGTTGTTTTTATCATGCCTCAATGGATGATAGGGCTATCTTTCCTTTGCAAACCGTATGTTGGCAAAATAATAGGTGATATCAACAGGGGACGGGAAAGCGCCGCCTGGTTCTCCGCCGACATTCATGACGATAACCCGGTTGTGCCGGTTCAGCGCACTGGTGAGGTCAACGGTGATCTCCGTCCATTTCTGCAGGTCGGCGTCGCTGATCGGTATCGGGCTTGGCGCCCAACTCTCCTGTCCGAAATCGCTATTGCCGCTAAATGCCCATAGACGGTTCATAAACCTTGGCCATACACGTTGATAGGCCTCATATCCTCCGGAAAATACACTCTTTGCAGGAGCATAAACACCTATTTTGAGGTACGGGTATTCATGGATGTTGAACCGGTATTCTTTGGGAAGAGCCAAAATAAATGATGCGCTGCTTGCCCTGAGGGTAACCTTATATACGTATTGCAGATTCTCTCCACTGGGGGCATCCGTAGCAGGACAGACAATGTCCATCCTAAAGCTGGTAGCCTGTACAAGGCCGTCGACAAAGAATCCCGTCTGTGGGATCAATACTTCGGCCGGCAGGTCGACCAGTTCGACGATTCCGCTCTCTACGTAAGGCGCCAACAGGTTGTCTAACCCCATAGAGTTGGGTACGTAACGGATCTTCTCTATCAATCCCGACTCCAGCAAATCCAGAAGCGTTTGCTGACCATCGGTGAGATCGCTGACCTTACGCATGAACGGCAACCATTTGACGCCGCCTACTTCACCGTGAGCGCCATTCCCGTCGTATGTCAACAGGGGCGTGACGAACAGGTCTCCGCCGGTCAGGTCAAGCTCTTTCAGATTCGAGAAATAGAAGATATCCTGCAAGGAGGAGGCGTGCATGGGATAGGTCAGTTTGGTGAATCCGGCCACATCGTTGGCTGTAAAGCTCGTCACGCCGTTGGCCAGCAACACGTCCCTTTCCGAGGGGGAAAAGGGCGTAGAGGGTGTCGGGAGACTGATGACCAACGGTTTCTTGAAATAGATGGTATCCAGAATAGCTGTATTGTTTACTTTCGGGATAATCTTATACTCTATCTCTATCGAAATCGGCTCTCCGGCTTCCAAATTTCCGACAAAGAAGCGGTTGTCTGCTCCTCTTTCCCCTTCCCTGACTTCGCCGTCTTTATCGGTATACCGGTAAGAGAGGCCATAATAATTCAGGAGGACGGAAGAGATCCCGTTCGGCCAATCCACAACAGCCGACGAAGGGGACGACATGACCCTTGGGGAAGCAATCCCCAGATTGTCCAGATCGGCGGACGTATAGGGGATCAAGGCAATCTCCTGCGGTACGGATTTGTTCTCGTATTCGTCGATGGTATACACATTGAAGCGATACAGCTTTGAATCCGTCAGGCCGGTGATATTCAACCACGAAACCAACGAATCAATGACCACCACTTTATTGTCATACTCTACGACCGTCTTTTTCGCTTTCCCCATCTTGATCTGATTCGATGGAATACGCCCGGCTTTTATCAGGTCTATTTCCACCCGTTCGAAACCGATACGACCGGTGATGGTATCAAACTTGGCGGGATAAACAACCTCGCCCGCATAATCCTTGAAGTTATCATACATCCCATCGCACGAGCACAACAGCGCGGCGACAAAAATGAAAGAAAATACTATCTGTTTCATACATTATTCTATTTATTGACTTAACATAGATTTACTTATTCGCTTTTCTGCCGTAAAGCGTAATTTCAGACAAACAGTCGCCGTCGTCGAGGG
>JAISQD010000079.1 GCA_031274415.1 Tannerellaceae bacterium
ACGTCTTTAAGGATCTGCCCAAACGTTGATCTGCAACCTCTATCGTTTTCTTCCGGACAATCTACCCTTTTCATAAGGAGAAACTACCTGCGTGCACGGTATGTAGTGATCGTTCGCCAATTGGCGGTCAATCGTTCGCCAATTGGCGAACAGTTGACCGCCAATTGGCGAACGATTGACCGCCATATGGCGAACGATCAATGTGTCGGGAGGAAGGAGCTACTTGTTGCCGACAAACGAGCTACTTCTTGCCGAAGAAAAAGGGAAGGTCTCCTGTGTCGTTTTACATGACAAAGCCGGTGTTTTTTATATCGAACTCACGTTAAATTAGAGGAGAGGTAAAGTGTATTTCCGGCGGCATACGAGGAAAATATCAGCGTTTTATACATATGTAATGGTAAATATGAGCTATTTTTGTCAAAAAATGAAGTATGAAACAGCGTTTTATTATCATCGGATTGTTTTGTATCATGCTATGTGCGTGTAAGAAGAAAGCGGTTGAAACGCCGGAAGTGTTGCTTGAACTTGATGAAGTGGCATATGGTATCGACGAAGAGGACCTGGCACAAATCGAAGGCCTTCAATGTACTGATTCTGTTTTAATTGTATTCGACTACCATTCGGGGCAAACTTTCTCCCTGTTTCATCTGAATACGGGTCGAACGTATGGGCGTTTCGGGCAGATTGGGCAAGGGCCGGATGAAATACCGTTAGGCTGCTCTGGGTTTGCAAATCAGGATATGTTCCATCTTTTCTCCTATCCCACCAGTTTCGTTGCACGATATCACCTGGATTCGCTTTTATCCAATATCCGTTCCAAACCGTTGGTTTTAACCAAATATACGATCCCCGACGCTGCATTTTCACAGGTAATCCCTATCAACGACAGCCTTTTTGTAGGTGCCGGCGTCTATCAATCCACGTTTCAATATGTGCTTTTTAACAGCAAGAATGAAATTCTGGATTATTATGTTGAGATCTATAATTCCAGAAATAACTGGGTTAGTTGGTTTGACAAATTCCTGTCCAATCAGGGGTGTTTGAAAAAACATCCCGGTAAGAATCAATTTGTATACACCCTCAATAATTCCGGCAACATTGATTTTTTTGAAGTGGTTGATAACAAAATAAAGGTGATTAACCTTCGGCGGCAAAAAAACCCGGTGTATAAACCGTTTCAGCAAGGAGGTCTATCCGGGGTTGTGCCGGATGCGGAAAGCTGTATCATCGGATACATTGATATTTCGGCCGGCAATGAGTATGTGTACGCATTATACACGGATCATAAAGTCGATGAGGCGTACAAGTCAAACCGTGTACTCGTCTATGATTGGAGTGGCAACTTTGTAGAAGAATACAGGCTGAATCATGATGCCTATTATATAACGGTCAACGAACGCCTGAACAGATTATTTGCGGCAATCAGGAACGAAGACGGTGGTTGGCGTATCACATCGTATGATACAAAAAGGGAATAAGAAGGATTTCTCAAACTATTGTTGTAACTTTGTACGACTAAAAAATAATACCTGTTATGAACTATTTAAAAAGAGCGACAACCGTCATTACTTTGCTTTGTTTGGGCTTTAGCATGCAAGCTCAGGAATTACCGCCTGTTTTCGGTGCGGAATATACTGGTAAATCATTTAAAGACAGCCGTACGCGCGTGTATCTGACGCCGCAGCGCATTGTTTGGACATATGACGGAAACGGCCAATTGGTGCGTAATTCCGAAGGGCTTCTCCAGGCGGGCAATAACGGACAAAGCGAACTGACCGACAAGCAGGTATGCGTTCTGAAGAGTACCGATAACGAGTTCCCTTCCGTGCTGCTTGATTTCGGCAAAGAGATACAGGGCGGTTTACAAATCGTCACCAGTGCAGGAGGAAACGGGCCGGTAAAGATCCGTGTACGTTTCGGGGAATCGGTGTCCGAAGCCATGAGTACGGTAGGCGGCACACAAGGGGCGACGAACGACCATGCGATGCGCGATTTTACGACAGAAATACCCTGGCTGGGCGTTGCGGAGGTGGGAAACACCGGTTTCCGCTTCGTCCGTATCGACCTGATAGAACCAAACAAGACCCTTAGCCTGAAAGAGGTCAATGCTATATTCACCTACCGCGATATTCCGTACCTCGGCTCGTTCCGCAGCAACGACGAGCGGCTGAACCGGATATGGCTGACAGGCGCCTACACCGTACACCTCAACATGCAGGAATATATCTGGGACGGCATCAAGCGAGACCGCTTAGTCTGGTTGGGCGATCTGCATCCCGAAGTGATGACCGTAAGCACGGTTTTCGGATATAACGAAGTGATTCCCAAAAGCCTTGATCTGGCGCGTGATATCACGCCGCTACCCGGATGGATGAACGGCATGTGCTCCTATTCGCTGTGGTGGGTCATCATTCACCGCGACTGGTACGCCTACCAGGGCAGCCTCTCCTATCTCCGCGAACAACAACCTTATCTCACCGGCCTGCTCAACCTGTTACTGACCAAAGTAGACGCGTCGGGCAAAGAGAAATTAGACGGTGGAGGGCGGTTTCTTGATTGGCCGTCAAGCCCCAATACCAAAGGGATCGACGCCGGTTTGCAGGCCTTGATGGTGCTGGCTTTCCAGGCGGGAGCAGACATGTGCACCGCGCTGGGCGACAAATCGTTGGCCGGAAAATGCGCCGCCACTGCCGAATTGATGCAAAAACAGCTTCCCCCTCACAACCAGTTGAAACAGGCTGCCGCCCTGTTAGCCCTCGCAGATATGTTGCCTGCAAGGGAGGCGAATGAGGAGGTCATCTCGGTCGGAGGCGTCCGGGATTTTTCCACTTTTTACGGCTACTATATGTTACAGGCCCAGGCAAAAGCTGGGAATTACAGTACGGCCATGGATAACATCCGCCAATTCTGGGGTGGGATGCTGGATATGGGAGCGACCACTTTCTGGGAAGATTTCAACCTCGAATGGACGGAAAATGCAGCGGGGATCGATGAGCTTGTCCCTAAAGGAAAGAAGGATATCCATGCCGATTTCGGGGCGTATTGTTATAAAAACCTTCGTCACAGCCTTTGCCACGGTTGGGCTTCCGGCCCTACGGCATGGCTCAGCGAACACGTATTGGGCGTACAGGTAGTCGAACCCGGCTGCAAGGTGTTGAGGATAGAACCTCATCTGGGCGACCTGGAGTGGGTAGAAGGCACTTTCCCCACCCCGCAAGGCGTTGTCTTCATCAGCCATAAGAAAGGTGCGGACGGGAAAATTAAAACAGAAGTAAAAGCGCCCAAAGGGATCAGGATTATTCGGAAAAGATGAATGTGTCGCATCTCTGGATTGCTTCAGGCTTCGCCTTCGCAATGACGCGCGTCGTCATTTCCCTTTTTGATAAACCTGGTTTATTGGAATCTCGCAATGCGGGCGTCTAAATGTTGATTTTCGAGACGATTGTATTCGTCGTCATTGTAAATGTAAGAGATATTTTGAAAATTTCACAATGAAGATCCTGTTTTTTCATCCGGTATTTGCATAAAGGCGTTACCTTTGTACAATTAAATGAATGATTGTATGAAAAAAATTTCAGGTATCCTGCTATCCATATTGGTGACTGTTGCAGCACAGGCTCAGATCCTGACGCCGGTGAAATGGCATGTGACGCTGGAAAACTTGGGTTTCCCCGAAAAACGGATTGTCTTTACCGCTACAATCGAAAAAGGATGGCATGTATATGATATGGACTTGCCGGAGAACGGCCCTGTGTCCACCTCATTTATTTTTAACACGTTGAAGGGCGCGGAGCTTGTCGGCAAGCCGGTTCCTTCTGTTCGGCCGACCGTCGTTTATGACGATATTTTCAACATGGACCTGCGCTGGTACGGAGAAGCGGTCTCTTTTTCGCAGAAGATAAAAATAACCGATCCGAAGAGGTTTAAAGTAGCCGGAGAGATTGAGTTTATGGCATGTAATGATGAGACATGCCTCCCTCCCGACCGGTTTGAGTTCGACGTAGAACAGGCTGTCACAGAGAAAGAGGTTGCCGCAACGCCGGAACCGGGGAATGACGCTTCGGAAAAACAGCCGGTTGCCACAGTGGGTGAGGAGGAGACAAGCGAACCGGTGGTCGGGCAGCCTTCGGTAAACGCGCCGGATGTTCCTGCACCTGCTGCCTTGTCCGGTTCAGGCGGGGCGGTGGATGACGCCGATTTGTGGACGCCTGTCATTGAAGAGATGAAAGCCTATGGCGATACTGTCCTGTCGGCTACCGATACGTCATGGCTCTATATCTTTCTGGCGGGATTTTTGGGCGGATTGATCGCGCTGCTTACCCCTTGCGTATGGCCGATGATCCCTATGACGGTGAGTTTTTTTCTGAAGCGGTCGAAAGAGAAGAAGCGGGCTGTCCGTGACGCCTTGACATATGGCGCGGCGATTGTTGTCATTTACCTGGCAATGGGTCTGCTGATCACGGCTCTTTTTGGGGCAAGCGCACTGAATGATTTGTCGACCAACGCGGTATTCAATATCCTGTTCTTCCTCTTATTGGTTGTTTTTGCCGTTTCGTTCTTCGGCGCTTTTGACCTGGTGTTGCCTGCTTCGTGGACAAACAGGTTGGACAGTAAAGCCGACTCGACGACCGGTCTGATCAGTCTGTTTTTTATGGCCTTTACGCTGGTGCTGGTCTCTTTCTCCTGTACCGGCCCTATTATCGGGACGTTGCTGGTACAGGCCGCCGCGATGGGTAGCTCCGTCGGGCCGGCTGTCGGGATGTTCGGCTTTGCGCTGGCTCTCTCTATCCCGTTCGGGTTTTTTGCTGTTTTCCCCAATATGTTGCAGCGTATGCCGAAGTCGGGAGGGTGGCTCAACTCGGTGAAGGTGGTATTGGGCTTCCTGGAGTTGGCCTTGGCCTTGAAGTTCCTCTCTGTGGCTGATCTGGCTTATGGATGGCGTATTCTGGATCGCGAAGTTTTCCTCGTTTTATGGATTGTGATCTTTGCTTTGCTGGGATTCTATTTGTTGGGTAAGATCACGTTTGCACATGACAGCGAGGTGAAACATGTGTCTGTTTCGCGCCTCTTCCTGGCTATTCTGTCGTTCGCTTTTGCCGTCTATATGGTGCCGGGGTTATGGGGCGCTCCGCTGAAATCCATTAGCGCTTTCGCGCCTCCTTTGTCTACGCAGGATTTCAACCTGTATGACGACGAGGTGCATGCTCCTTTCGACGATTATGAGATCGGTATGGCCTATGCCGAAAAGGTGAATAAGCCTGTTATCATCGACTTCTCCGGATTTGGCTGCGTGAATTGCCGCAAGATGGAAGCGGCCGTGTGGACGGATCCGGCAGTCAAACAGGTGTTGGAAAATGAGTATGTGTTAATCACGCTCTTTGTGGACGATAAAACAAAATTGCCCAAACCGCTCACCATAGAGGAACATGGGAAAAGGCGGACGCTGAAAACCGTTGGGGACAAGTGGAGCTATCTGCAGCGCAGCAAGTTCGGCGCAAATGCCCAACCGTTTTATGTGCTTCTTGACAACGATGGCAAGCCGCTTGCCCCGTCATATGCCTATAACGAAGATGTAGCGGAATACATCCGCTTCCTGCAAGACGGTTTGCTGAAATACAAAGAAAAAAAGATCCATTAAAATGATGAGCACCAGAGAAGAACAACTGAAATCTTTCGGCCGGCTGTTGGATATCATGGACGAATTGAGGGTGAAATGTCCGTGGGACAGGAAACAGACCAACGAAAGCCTCCGCTCCAATACCATTGAGGAGACCTACGAACTCTGCGACTCCCTGATACGGGGAGACAACGAGGATATCAAAAAAGAGTTGGGCGACCTGTTGCTGCATATCGTCTTCTATGCCAAGATAGGAGAGGAGAAGGGGGCGTTTGATATTCAGTCGGTATGCGACGCCCTTTGCCGGAAGTTGATTTATCGCCATCCGCATGTCTTTGGAGATGATACGGCGGATACGAGCAGGAAGGTGGAACAGAGCTGGGAACAGCTCAAACTGAAAGAAAAAGGCGGAAACAAAACCGTGCTGGAGGGCGTACCTGCCGCGCTTCCCTCGGTGGTGAAAGCGCATCGTATCCAGGACAAAGCCCGTAATGCCGGTTTCGATTGGGAGCAGCGCGAACAGGTCTGGGACAAGGTGCTGGAAGAGTTCAATGAACTGAAGGAAGAGATAGGCGGGATGGATGCAGAGCGGATGGAGGGTGAGTTCGGCGACCTGTTTTTCAGCCTGATCAATGCCGCCCGTTTATACAAAATCAATCCAGATAATGCGTTGGAGCGTACCAATCAGAAGTTTATCCGACGTTTCAACTACCTGGAAGAGCGCACCACCAAAGAGGGGCGTCCACTGAAAGACCTCTCTCTGGAAGAGATGGATGAAATATGGAATGAGGCAAAGGCCAAGGGGCTGTAAATGATAGATTTTTGAATCCACAAACTTCGACAACACATGTTTGAACTATTACATTTGAGTGATCTGAATATAAAATTAGTGGAAAAAACATTTTCCAAAACGTTTAAGCAGTTGCAAGCGGGAGACTTCAAGAGTGCAGACGTCCGTAAAATGCCCAATACGGGGTTTTACCGCGCCCGGCTGGATATCCGCGACCGGCTGCTGTTTAATTTCGTGACGTATGAGAATAAGAAATACATTCTGCTGCTGGAAGTTATCAAAGATCATAATTACGCGCAAAGCCGTTTCCTGCGTGGCGGCATGATTGATGAGAGCCAGTTCGTAGCCGTCGATACACCCGAAGAAGAGCCTGAAACGGCAAGCGACCTGACCTACCTCAACAAGCAACACAAGGCCATTCACGTCCTGAATAAATTTATCTCGTTCGACGACTTCCAGCAATCCGTCTATACGCTGCAACCGCCCATGATTATTGTCGGCTCCGCCGGTAGCGGCAAGACGGTACTGGTACTTGAAAAGTTGAAAAGCCTACACGG
Source organism: Tannerellaceae bacterium (assembly GCA_031274415.1). Classification (GTDB taxonomy): domain Bacteria; phylum Bacteroidota; class Bacteroidia; order Bacteroidales; family Tannerellaceae; genus DFXE01. The sequence continues at coordinate 6,965 of JAISQD010000079.1, forward strand.
GAATGTGGCCTACATCTCTCTGTCCAAATACTTGGTCGACAATGCTTCGAAGCTATATTACGCCTCCGGATACGATAGCGAACACCAGGATGTCGATTTCCTGTCGCTCAATGATTTCCTGGCCTTATGGCAGAAGCCGGAAGGCAAAGAGGTCGATTTCAAACGGTTCGAACGCTGGTTCAGCCGTCATGCCCAAGCCGTCAAGATCAATGAGCCTTACCGTGTATTTGAAGAATTTAAAGGGGTGATTTCCGGTTCGCCCATCCATACAGCCTGGCTTTCGCAAAAAGAATACATGGAGCTGGGCGTCAAGCAGTCTATCTTTATGAGTGCGGAGAGGGAACGCCTTTATCCCCTCTTCCTTAAATACATAGAATGGCTGAAAGAGGAAAACCTGTACGACAGCAATATCCTCTGCCATGACTATTTAGACAAAACGCAGCCCTACTACGACTACATCATGGTCGATGAAGTGCAGGATATTACCAACATCCAACTGAAATGCATCCTCTCGTCGCTAAAGGATAAATCCCACTTTATCCTGACAGGTGACAGCAACCAGATCGTACATCCCAACTTCTTTTCGTGGAGCAAAATTAAAACCTATTTTTACGAAACGGGAGACAGGCGGGACAATCAGATCAAATTGTTGCAGACGAACTACCGGAACAGCCTCCAGGTGGTAGAGCTGAGCAATAACCTGCTGAAAATTAAAAATGCACGCTTCGGCTCCATCGACAGGGAAAGCAATTTCCTGATTCAAACCGTCAGCAAGGAGCAGGGGGAGGTCGTACTTTATGCCAACGACGAGAAGAAGAAAAAAGAGCTGAACCGGCGCACACAAAACAGCACGAAGTATGCCGTCATCGTGCCCGACAACCAACAAAAGGCGAAAGCCGCACAGTTCTTCAAGACGCCGTTGATTTTCAATATACAGGAAGCGAAAGGGTTGGAGTACGAAAA
>JAISQD010000200.1 GCA_031274415.1 Tannerellaceae bacterium
ACGCCGATTACCTCCACGCCTCCGAAGCGGCGCACGAAGCGTTCCGCGACATCAAGTTTTCCATCCGCATACATTGGGGCGTCTATTCCGCATGGGGCGTTGAAGCGTCTATTCCCTACCTGAGTATGCCGCCCGAAAAAAAGGCGGCCTACAACGAACTGTACAAGACATTCAACCCCACGGGCTTTGACGCCGAAGAGTGGATGGCTTTCTTCAAACGCTGCGGTATGCAAGCGTTCGCTTTTACCTCCAAACATTGCGACGGCTTTTCGCTATTCCACACCAAAACGCGGGTTCGGCAACGGGCTAATTACCTGAACCCGCTGGAGCAGGCCATCGAGCCCTGCGACCTGGCCTACAGCATAGAAGAGACCCCGTTTAAACGGGACGTCGTGAAAGAACTTTGCGACGCCGCCCACCGGAACGGCATCAAAGTCAACCTCTACTATTCGCATCCCGACTGGTACGACGCCGACTTTCGCCCCTACTGCTGGCATCCGCTCACGATTGACGCCGCCATGAAGTCTACGGACTTCGGTACCGGCTCTTCTTTTTCGGACAGGATCCTAACGCCCGACCCGACCCCAGAAGAGAGCGCACGCATGGCCGCCCGCCACCGCGAACAACTGCGCGAACTGCTCACCAATTACGGGAAGATCGACATGGTTTGCCTCGACATGTGGCTGGGGCGGTACGTCTGGCCTGAAACAAGGGAGACCGTCAAAATGATGCGCCAGCTACAACCCGACGTCATGATCCGCGCCCGCGGCATCGGTAACTACGGCGACTATTACCAGCCGGAAGAGTTCGTCCCTCAGGGGGTGGAGAACACCAACATGCCATGGATGAGCATCTGCCTGCTGGGGAATATCTTCGCCTACGATCCCGTTGCCGAACATTACAAGGGTACGCCTTGGGTTGTCCGCCAGCTGGTCGATTGCGTGGCAAAAGGGGGTAGCTTCATGGTCTGCATCGGCCCCGACACCAATGGCAAGTTCCACCCCGAAGCCGTCCGCCAGTTGGAAGAGACCGGACGCTGGCTCGCCGTCAACGGCGAGGGTATCTACGACACCCGCGCCCGGGAAGTCTGGCAATCGGACAGCATCTGGTTCACCCAAAGCAAAGACGGGAAACGGGTATACGCCTTTACGGAAAAGCTACCCGACGGACAGTTGATAGTCAAATCCGTAGAACCCGATCCCCATTCCGAAATCCATCTCCTGGGCTACAAAAAGCCCCTTGAATGGACATATCGCGACGGCGCACTGACGATCCACCTCCCCTCCGCCCTCAGAAAGGAGGCCAACCGCCCATGCAAACACATGTACACGTTTCGCATCCATCCGAAAAGCGATGAAGCGTATGAAAAGCTATACGGGGAACTGAAAAAGTATGCCGTCGTCTACGACACGTACAACCACGTCAATTACCCCGTCCTATCCGGCAACACCGCCATCGGCGGCCTGACGGATCCGTTGGGGAGAGGCGTCTGCAACATCGAAATGAATGACCTGTACCTGGACGAAGACAGCCGGGTAACAGGCCCCGGCATGATGCTCAAGATGGCGCAGTTTTCCGGATTGCAACCCCTCTCCTACCGGCAATCCTACGATTTGGAAAACGGCATCCTCACCACCGACGCAGGCTATGCCACCGGCGCCTACCGCTCGAAGATGTGTTTTTCGCAAGACGACAGGGAGCTGATGGTCTACACGCTGACCAACTTGGGAGAAAACAACCTGGTATGCAACGTCGATGTCGGGCAATATGATTTTGAACCGGTGGCGCATACCGATACCACCCTCTACGGTATTTCAAGAGAGGGATCTTTCATTACGCTCCACTACTTCCTGCAATCAAACATCCCCCTGAATACGTACATGCGGCAGTATTCCAAAGATATGTTTACGACCGTCCCCCCGGGTAAGACGCTGGAGATCGTCCTGAGGCTGAAAGTCACGCCGCACCGCGAGTTGCTGCCCTTGACGGCTCTTGACGGTGGCGTCGGGTCGCTTTTCCGGCGACACGCCGCCCGTTGGCGGGAACTGTGGGAATCCATGGGTTTCGTTATCCTCCCCGAGGGGGATTATGCCCGCGCGTTCTACCGTTCGTTGCACTGGCTGCAATGTACCGCCGGCTCGGAAACGCACTTGCCGGGCGAAGCGCAGTTTGCCGCAATGACCTCCCGCATTGCTGAAGCCTATCAGTTCCACGGCGCACTCATACCCGGCTATACCCCCTGGAACAACGAGACCCCCTGGCATCAACGGCCGTTCACCTACGGCGCCGCCGGCTGGTCGCTTCATGCCTATACATGGCTCGGCGACAGGGAGAGGGCGGGGAAGATGCTCACCGCCTTTTACCGTCCCGACGCGCTACGCAGGAACGTCGCCGGCATGTTCCCGCTCGGGCAGCACGAATTTACCTACGGCGTGCCCAAAGGACGGTACGAATACCTCTCCGCCGACAACCCCGACGCCCTCTGCTTCGCGCATGAAAACAGGCACGACGGCCTTAATCACGATGCGCCGCTCTGGGACAAGCAAGTACACATACAAGCTTTCGGCCCCTCGCTGTTTTATCACTTCAGCCGGATGTACGGCGAAAAGACGGATACCGCCTACCACGTGATGCGTGGCGCCGCCGAGTTTTGGCGCACACTGCTGAACTACGATGCGGCAAATAAAACCTACACGCTTCCCCCGCTGCTCTCCCTGACCGAAGACCTGTTCGAGGCCGGCCTGCTGGACGGTTTAATAGCCGCCCGCTGGACGCTCGCCGAGGCTGCCGCCATGGCTGCCGAAAGAAACACCGACGAGGCTTTGCGGAAACAATGGCTGGATATCGCCCGCCATATCCGCATCAAAGACAAGGAGGGTATCTACCTGGAATTTGACGCCGACGACGGCAGCCGCGCCGGTGGCGGGTATCAGGGCATACGCGGATACGCCTACCTGGGATTCCCCACATTGGAACAGATGAACGGCTTCGACGCGAAAAAGGTCAACCGCTCGCTCGACGTTTGCTGGGAGCGTAACCATAAGGGTAAGGGAATGATCACCTTTATCGCCAATTGGTTTGCACTCACCGACGCCTATTGGGGACGTGCCGCCCAGGCGTATGAAAAGTCATCCTACAGCGTGACGCAAATCGACGCTTCCGGCACCGCCATGTGCGAGCAAAACAACAGCCTGTATTACTTCCTCACCGGCTATGCCTCTTTCGTTATGGCGCCCGTATCTATGGTACTGCAATCCGTAGGCGACGAGATCAGGGTATTTCCCGCCGTTCCCGCCGAATTTGCCGACCTGGAGTTTTACCGTCTTCCCGCCGTGGGCAACCTCCGCGTTTCGGGCATTAGGAAAGGCGGCAAAACGCAAAAGGTATGGTTCGAGAAAGAGGGCAAAGTCGTCCTGGAAGCAAGCGGTAAAGAGGTCGTTCGCGCAACGCTGCGGAACGGTCGTCCTGTTTTGAACTAATCACCCATTAATATATCATACCCATTATGCAACGATTCAACGATTCAACGATTCACATGCTGAGAAGACACCGCCGGCTGTCTCTCTTTATCCTCTTTATGGCTGCTTTCTTAGGCGGCGCCGGCGTGTCGGCACAATCTGTTTCCGTCGCCGATTTCGGCTTGAAGCCCGATACCCGCGAGAACGCCGTACCGTTTGTCCAGAAAGCGCTCGCGCACTGTAAGGAAAAAGGTATCCCCATGCTTGTATTCCCCAAAGGACGGTACGATTTCTGGCCTCATCACTGCATCGAAAGGGAGTATTTCGAATCGAATACCTCCGATATCAACCCCAAGCGACTGGCCATCCTCATCGAACATACCGACGGGCTGACGATCGACGGCGGCGGCTCGGACTTCGTGTTTCACGACCGGATGCAGCCCTTTACCGTCGACAGCAGCAACCATGTCGTCATCCGCAACCTCAGCATCGACTG
>JAISQD010000035.1 GCA_031274415.1 Tannerellaceae bacterium
AATATACATTTCGTTTTTTATTCGTTTTCCCGTTTTTCGCGTCTATCTGTTTGTTTATCAAACCTTTTGAAGCCTTTTTTACGTCTTACATAAACACACAGTTCGTTTTATCCCCCTTAACGGCAAGAGGTGTTCTGAATGTAAAAAATAGAGTGTTGTGGGGCATTACGGCAAACCGACAAATAGCCCATTCGCAAAAAAAATCGCGTTTCTTCTGGTATAAACACGAAAATAGTATATCTTTACAGCCAAATGACGGATATGGCAGAAAAGATTACAGACATAGTAATAGAAAAAATTGATAGTATCACTTACGGCTATGTATTTACTGCAAGCGATTTTCCTATTGATGTAACCAAACAGAAGTCGGTTAATAAAGTTTTGGAGAATTTAGCGAAAGCAGGTAAAATCCGCCGACTTTCCAAAGGGCGATATTATAAGACAAAAATAACTGAATTTGGAGAACTTCCCCCCGACAATTACCAAATTGTAAAGGATTTACTTACGGAAAGCGGCAAACCGATTGGATACATTACAGGTTATCAGATTTTTAACGAATTAGGGTTGACAACACAAGTTTCTGCTGTTTTACAAATAGGGACAATAAAAGACAAAAAAAATATGAAGCGCAGTTATTACAGAATACAATTTGTAAAACAATGGAACACAATTACAAAAGAAAATATCCCGCTATTGCAACTCCTTGATTGTTTGCGTTTTTTCAAAAACATTCCTGACACAACGCCAGCAAAGAGTTGCCAAAGATTACTGAATTTATTATCAGCATTAAACGACAGTCAACGAAATAAAATCAAAAAACTTGCATTAAAATATACACCTCAAGCAATTGCATTGTTAGGTGCCATGTTTGAAACACTTAATCCGAATGACGATGTAGAAATATTGAGAAAAACGCTTAATTTCCAGACATTCTATCAATTATCTATTCCGCAAGAGATATTACCCACTCAAAAAAAATGGAATATTCGATGAAACTGCATGAAGACAACATATTGTTTACAAGGTTGATAAATTTCTCAGCTAATGCATTGAATATTAGACCTGAATTTATCGAAAAAGATTATTGGATAACCCGTGCATTGCAACGAATGGCGCAAAATCCCAATACTGAAAAAGTTGTTTTTAAGGGCGGTACATCGCTTTCGAAAGCTTACCGATTAACCAACCGATTTTCGGAAGACATTGATATTGCTGTTATTGAGGCAGATTCTTTTTCAGGTAATCAACTGAAAATGTTGATAAAACGACTTGCCAAAGATATGGCTTCCGATCTGGAAGAAATAGTTATTCAGGGGATAACGAGTAAAGGTTCGCGCTTTTACAAAGCAATTTATCAGTATCCGAATTTGGTAGGGCTAACTTCTTCCACTGTAAAAACGGGGCAACTTTTGATAGAGATAAACACTTATGCTAATCCTTATCCATATATAAAGCATGAAATCACATCATTTATAGCCGATTATCTTACAGCAATCAATCGAAACGATTTGATAGAGCAATACGAATTAAAACCGTTTTCGATCAATGTTTTAGACAAACGGCGCACAATCGTTGAAAAATTGCTATCGCTCATCCGCTTTTCATTTGAGGAAGAAGTAATTAAAGCTCTTGCATCTAAAATCCGCCATTTTTACGATTTGTATTATCTGGCAAACGATGAAGAATGTGCAAAATACATTCAGTCCGCTGACTTTCAAAAAGATTTATCTGAATTGCTAATTCATGACCAACAGGAATTTGATAAGCCAACCGGTTGGCAAACAAAAAAAATAAATGACTCGCCTTTGGTAAATGACTTCCCAGCTTTGTGGGTGGCTTTGCGTTCGACTTATCAAAATGAATTGATACCATTGGCCTTTTCAGAAATACCTGATGAGAAATTAGTAGCCGATAGTTTTATAAGTGTGCTGAAAAATCTACTAAATTTAACGGATGATTGTCTTATACGATACGCATAAAATAAAGGAAAAGGCGACAGGTTTGGTTGCTACAACCGGATTCTTCGACGGCGTACACCTCGGACACCGGCATCTGATACGGGAGATGAGCGAGGCGGCGCATATACGCCGTTTGCCCACTGCGGTGATCACCTTTCCGGCACATCCGCGCACGGTGCTGCAAGCGGATTACCAGCCGAAACTGCTGAACACGTTTGAAGAAAAACTGGAACAGTTGGCCGCCACGGGGGTGGATTACTGCATCGTGCTGGACTTTACAAAAGAACTTTCCCTGTTTACGGCGGAGGACTTTATCCGCTCGATCCTCGTCGAACAGTTACGGGTAAAGACGTTATTGACCGGTTACGACCACCGGTTCGGCTATGGCCGGACAGACCGCTTTGAGCAATACGAGGCCTACGGGAAAGCCTGCGGGCTGGAAACGCTCAAAGCTACGCCCTATACCGACGGGGGGATCGCCGTCAGTTCGTCGGAAATCAGGCGTCAACTGGCGGATGGACGGGTCGAAACGGCCGCCCAACTGCTGACGTATCCCTATCAGTTGAAAGGACACATCGTCGGCGGACAACGAATCGGGCGTATTATCGGCTTTCCCACGGCCAACATACAGGTGGACGAACCCTCCAAAGTCGTTCCCGGAACAGGCGTTTACGCCGTCAGGGTGAAATGGAAAGGAAAGCGGTACAACGGCATGTTGTATATCGGCAACCGCCCCACGGTGGAGGATGAAGGCCATATCACGCTCGAAGTGAATATCTTTGATTTCGACAACGATATCTATACGAATGAGATCACGGTTTCGTTCATATATTATATACGCGGGGATATCCGTTTCGATTCCCTGGAGGCGCTCAAAGAGCAGTTGGAACGGGACAGGGAAACGGCGAACAGGTTATTGAGCAAAGACAAAACAGGATGTTAAACCTAACTTTTCAGCGACAGATGGACTATTATTACGAAGCCGTAGACAGGCTAAAGGGGATGATCGTCCGCCCCTCGTTCAGCAGGGAGGAGAAAGCCGTCGCCGACTACCTGCAACACCTGTGGGAGGAGGACGGCCATGAGGTACGCCGGAAAAACAACAACCTCTGGATCATCGCGCCGGCATTTGACGGGAGCAAGCCCACATTGCTGCTGAACTCCCATATCGACACGGTCAAACCGGCTTCGGGATGGACAAAAGACCCTTTTACCCCCGAAGAGAGTCCCGACGACAAGCTGTACGGACTGGGCAGCAATGATGCGGGGGCAAGCCTCGTTTCACTCTATGCCGCTTTCCGGATACTGAGCGGAAAAGAACAACCCTATAACCTGATTTTCTTAGCTTCCGCTGAAGAGGAGGTGTCGGGTAAGGAGGGGATTGAAAGCGTTTTGAAGGAGCTTCCGCCCATCGCTTTCGCACTTGTGGGCGAGCCTACCGGCATGCAGCCGGCAGTGGCCGAGAAAGGGCTGATGGTGCTGGATTGTACCGCGACGGGCAAGGCGGGACATGCCGCAAGAGATGAAGGGAGAAACGCGATCTCTTTGGCTATGAAAGATATCGAATGGTTTCATACCTGTCCGTTTCCCTTGCAAAGCGACCTGCTTGGGCCAGTCCGGATGAGCGTCACGATGATTCATGCGGGGACGCAACACAATGTGATACCCGGCCGTTGCGACTTTACGGTAGATGTCAGGACAAACGAGTACTATGCGAACGAGGCGCTTTTTCGCCAGATAAAAGCGCTGGTAAGCTGCGAGGTAAAAGCGCGCAGTTTCCGCCTCAATTCGTCGCGGACGCCGGACGGCCATCCCTTTGTCCGGCGGGCGGTTATGATGGGTAAAACGCCTTTCGGCTCACCCACCCTCAGCGACCAGGCGCTCATGCCTTTTCCCTCCGTCAAGATTGGGCCGGGCGAGTCGGCACGTTCGCATATGGCGGACGAATATATCTGCCTTATGGAGATACGGGATGCTATCGAGACCTATATCCGCCTGTTGGACAGGCTGCAACTGTAATCCCCCACTGCACGTCTTATGCTGAAAGATATCCTGGGCGTCATCGGCACGCGTTACCTCATTGCCATCCTCAATTTTGCACTGATACTCATCAACGCCAAAGCGTTGGGCATTGAAGGGGTCGGGATGATCGGGCTGATCATGGCTTGCATCAGTATGGTGGTCATTGTCAACGGTATCTTCAGCGGAAATACGCTTGTCTATTTTTTCGGCCGGTATCCTGTACGGATGATTTTCCCCGTCGCTTTTATATGGTCGTTTGCCGGATCCGGCGTGGCTTGCGGCGTCATGCATGGGCTGGGCGTCATACCGGAAAATTACATAGCCGACATTTACGGGTTATCTGTCCTCAACTCGTTGGTAACGGTCAATTCGCGCCTGCTGCTGGGTTGCGGGCGTATCAAAGGGTTCAACCTCACGTACCTGATACAGGGGGGGCTGCTCTTTTTTGTTGTCGTATACTTCTACTATATCGCCGGACGCCAGGATGTGAAAGCCTACATTTGGGGTGCATACCTGACGAACGGGACCGCTTTTCTCGCCGGCATGATATGGCTACTCCCCCACCTGCTGAAGAGGACACCGGAAAGCGCCGGCCGGCCTCTTTCCGTCATGCTAAAAGAGATGTTTGCCTATGGGCTTTGGGGGGTTGCCGACAATATGGCGGAGACCTGTACCACAAGGCTGAACTATTTTTTTATCGAACGGCTGTCCGGTTTGGGAAGCGTTGGCCTGTTCGATGCAGGGACGAAGATATCCGAAAGCGTCTGGCATATCAGCCGCAGCATCGCCTTTATCGAATATAACCGTATAGCCCGGACGCCCGACCGGACAGAACAAAAGAAAATTACCCTTCAGCTCTTCAAATTCACCTTTCTTGCCCTCACCGCAACGATGGCGGTGATTCTCCTGATCCCGGAACGGATCTATACGGATTACCTGTTCAGCCCCGAGTTTGCCGGAATACGGAACGTGATCGGGGCGTTATCCGCCGGCATTATCGCGCTGGGTTGTCATTCGATCTTCAGCCATTATTTTATCGGCAGCGGGGGGATCAAATACAGTACGGCCGCTTCGTGCATCGGACTGGCCACACTCCTCATCGCCGGTTATTACCTGACTCCCGCTTACGGGATTACCGGCTCTGCGGCAAGCGTCAGTATCGCCTCTTCGGTGATGTTGCTGTTTTCCCTTTTCGTATTTTCCCGTCAGACAACGTCCACCTTTGCCGATTTCTTACCGGACAGGAACGATTATCTCTATTTAAAGGAAAAGATGGGCGGAAGGAAATAAAAACAAATCGTATATTTGTGGTTCATACAGTGAAGAGATGTCAGATACGAAAGCGCAATTCGAAAAAGTAATCACCGGATGCAGGGAGGTGTTTGAAAAGAAATTGAAAGACTATGGCCTTTCATGGCGGACTATGCGTCCCGAATCGATTACCGACCAGATTTTTATTAAGGCCAACCGCATCAGGAATTTGGAGATGAAAGGGTTTAGTATGGTAGATGAAGGCATTAAGCCTGAGTTTGTGGCCATTGTCAATTACGGGATCATCGGGCTGATCCAGTTGGAGCTGGGCTTACCGGGGGGAGCGGATATCAGTCCGCGCGAGGCGTTGGCGTTGTATGACAAGCATATGAAAACGACAAAGGAGTTAATGTATGCCAAGAATCACGATTATGACGAAGCCTGGCGAAGCATGCGGATCAGCTCATATACCGACTTTATCCTGATGAAGCTCCACCGCACCAAGCAGATAGAAGACAACAAAGGGGAGACGCTGGTCTCCGAAGGCGTAGACGCCAACTATATGGATATGATCAATTATGCCCTGTTCGGATTGATTAAACTGGAATTTGGCGAAGAGACAGGCCTATGAAACAGACACAGCCGGCCATACGGATTATTGCCGAAGTATGCCGCCTCCTGATTGGGGTGGTCTTTGTGTTTTCCGGTTTTGTTAAGGCTGTCGACCCTGTCGGGTTTGCGATCAAGATCAATGATTATCTGGAGGTCTGGGGGTTGGAAGCCTCCCGTACTTGGCCGGTCATCATCTCTTTCGGCCTTATTGCCATCGAGTTTATGTTGGGGATATGCCTGTTGCTGGGTGTATACAGGCGGTATGCCTCTTTCTTTGTGCTTCTTTTTATGGTGGTGATGACGCCGTTGACCCTTTACCTGGCTCTTTTCAATCCGGTTTCCGACTGCGGCTGTTTTGGGGACGCCCTTGTCCTGACCAATTGGGAGACGTTTTATAAGAACCTCGTCCTGTTGGCTGCCGCCATTTTTGTCTGCCTGTACAGCAGGAGGCTCTTTCAATGCTATACCTATAAGGTTTATTGGTTTGTCGCCATGTATGCCTATGTCTATTGTATCGGCTTCTCGTACTGGAACTACAGCCATCTGCCCGTGATCGACTTCCGTCCCTACAAGACAGGAGCGGATATACCGGCATTGATGGAGATACCCGTCGGAGCGGCGGAAGACGAATACCGGTATATGTTTATCTATGAGAAAGAGGGCGTACGGAAGGCCTTTTCTTTGGAAGACTATCCGGCCAACGATCCGGCCTGGACATTTGTAGAGGCTAAAACGGAGCTGGTAAAGGAGGGGTACCGGCCAGTCATCGAATCGTTCGGTATCTACGATGCATCGGGAGAAGAGGCGGCCGGGCTGATACTGGAGAATACAGGGGGTGTCCTTTTATTGGTCTCCTCCAGGCTGGAAGAGGCCAACGACGACCGCATCGACGACATCAACAACCTCTATGATTATGCGCTGGAGCGCCGGATTCCTTTCTATTGCCTCACCGCCTCTTCCGGCGACGAGATACTGAAATGGACGGACGACACGGGGGCGGAATACCCCTTTTTGATGGCGGATGATATCCTGTTGAAAACGATGATCCGTTCCAATCCGGGACTTGTGCTGATGAAAGAGGGAAGAATCCTGATGAAATGGCACTATAAGGATATGCCCGAAGAAGAGGATATTGACGGCGTCATAACCGCTTATCTGGAAGGAAAACATGCGGATGATGAACGAAATGGCTGGATTGTTTTTAATCTAATGGCTTTTACCGTACCTTTGTCGCTTGTTTGGTTATACGATATGCTGCGCTTTCGTCGCAGAAAAGAGAAAAAAGAATAAACGTTAGTATATACATTATTAATTTAGTTAGATTATGAGAAAGAATATGATTGCCGGAAACTGGAAGATGAATACAACCCTTCCCGAAGGTTTGGCATTGGCAAAAGGATTGAACGAAGCATTGAAAGGTAAACCCATCAAATGCGATGTCGTCATTGGCGTTCCTTTTATTCATCTGGCAAGTGTTGTTGCCGCCATTGATACAACCAAAATAGCCGTTTCCGCTCAGAACTGCGCCAACAAGGAAAAAGGCGCTTATACGGGAGAGGTATCGGCAGCCATGGTGGCCTCAACCGGTGCAAAATATGTGATACTCGGCCATTCCGAACGGCGTGCCTACTATCACGAAACAGCCGGGATACTGAAAGAAAAAGTTATCCTCGCATTGGCAAACCACTTGACGCCGATCTTCTGTATCGGCGAAACACTGGATGACAGGGATGCCGGCAACCATTTCGACGTGGTGGACGAACAGGTGAAAGCCTCTTTGTTCGACCTCTCCGCCGAAGATTTCAGCCGGTTGGTGATTGCCTACGAACCCGTTTGGGCCATCGGTACAGGCAAAACGGCTACCGCCGAACAGGCACAGGAGATCCATGCGCATATACGCCAGACCATCGCGTCTAAATATGGACAGGCGATCGCGGAGAACTGCTCCATCCTCTATGGCGGGAGCATGAACGCCGGTAATGCCAAAGAGCTGGTATCCAAACCGGATGTGGACGGCGGACTGATAGGCGGGGCATCGCTCTCAACAGAAAACTTCCTCCCCATCGTTGACGCATTTTAAATTCATGGACAGGAGGTTTTATCTTATAGGACTATTGATCGTATGCGCCGGCTTTTCCGGCGTATCCGCTCAATATGTATCCGAACGAAAGTATACGATCTTCGATGCTTTACAAGAACCGGACCCCGGTAAAGGGCAAGTGATCATCGACCAGCCTTATGCCGTACAGAATATGGTGGGCGCACGCCGGTACGGATCAAACGTTGAAGCGGTCAATGGGCGGACATACCTGAAAGTACAGGGTTACCGTGTGCAGGTTTTTTCGGGAAACGAACAGCGCGTATCAAAAGACGAGGCTTTAAGGAAAGAGCAACAGATCAACGAATCCTTTCCCCATCTTCAAACATATGTCACCCTTATCGCTCCTTTCTGGAAATTGCGCGTGGGCGACTATGGATCGCATGAAGAGGCGTTTCACGTCCTGCGCCAATTGGCCGACGCGTTCCCTTCCTATGGTAAAGAGATGTATATTGTCAGGGAAGAGGTGAAAATCCCGTTGGATTATCCCCTTTAACAACCTAAACAGAAACGAATGAAGAAAATAGACGAAGATACGTCGCAGACAAGAAAAGAACTCGCCGGCCATTATAAGAGCATCATCGGTCTGTTGGGCGAAGATCCCGGGCGCGAAGGGCTGCTCAAGACGCCCGAACGTGTGGCAAAAGCCATGCAATTCCTGACCGGAGGGTATGATGAAGACCCGGAAAAGGTGTTAGCGTCCGCCATGTTCCGTGAAGAGGGATACAAACAGATGATCATCGTAAAAGATATTGATTTCTTTTCCCTTTGCGAACACCATTTGCTGCCGTTTTTTGGGAAAGCCCATGTCGCTTATATCCCGAACAAATACATTACGGGATTGAGCAAGATCCCCCGTGTTGTCGATATCTTTGCCCGCCGCCTGCAAATACAGGAGCGCATGACGTTGCAAATCAAAGAATGTATCCAAAACACATTAACCCCCTTAGGCGTCATGGTGGTCATCGAAGCCCAGCATATGTGCATGCAGATGCGAGGCGTTGAGAAACAACACTCACTGACCACGACGTCCGATTTCACCGGCTTTTTCCAGCAAGCCAAAACACGCGAAGAATTCATTAACCTGATCAAAAATAACCGGTAAACAGGCCAAAAGAGATGCTGCCGGATTGCTCTTCCCTGATTTTTTTCGGGGAAAAAGTTGTTAAACACAGAAATAATCGCTTATTTTGTTAGTATAACGACAGAAGTTATCCGAATGATGCCAAAGAAGAGCTAAGAGAACTTCTGGTAAAACCGAAAGAGAGGAAGTTATGAATGCCTCACGTTTTTCAAGGTATGTTAGGTTATTATTGATTTTACCAATACTTTTAACCGTCTTGACTATGTACGCCATGGCGGAAACGCCATTTATTTCTCATACACATCTCCCATGGTACAAGACCACTCAGGCATACGTTATTTATGGTATCCTGTTATGGGTTGTCATCGTATCAGGAATCCGTCAGCAGAGCATGAGAAAACAGAAGAGAAAACGGTACATTTCACAGTTCGAAAGGCAGGTGAAAGAGAGAAAATTACAAGAGTTACGGAACGAAAGGTTGGAAACCGAGTTACAAAACAAGAAAAACGAGTTGATGCAACAGGCAGCCCGTATGGCCAGAAAGAGCCTTGCCATGAAAACATTATTGGAAGAATTAGAGCATCAAAAAAAGATGTTAGGCCATCAATACCCGGACAACCTGTATCTCCGTATGCGTTCGTTGATGGAAAAAACGCTCAATACCCACGACGAACAGACAGCCTTTGAAAACTACTTTAACAGCGCGCATCAAGACTTCATCAAACGTTTCCGCGAACAATACAAAGACATCACAAGCGGCGATCTGCGTGTTTGCTGCCTGCTCCGGATGAATCTGTCTACGAAAGAGATCGCCTCCGTCCTGCATGTATCCGTTCGCGCCGTTGAATTACGCAGATACCGGTTGAGAAAACGGATCGGATTGGAAAGTGATACAAATCTTGTCGATTTTCTTATGGGTTATTGACGGATGAGAAAGTATTGATGTGGCTTGGGAAAAGGATTAACAGGTGTTGAGATAGTATTGTAGTAGTCTTATTTTTGTCATTCCCACTTTTTTATAGTCACTTTGCATCAGATAAGGTTTGAGTAAAACGGGCAATTTATAGGCAAAAAGATTGTTTATACAAATTGTTTAAGTTTCCTTTTACTTTCTACAACTCCTTATACTTAAACGCTGAAAGCGAAGGCTGTCCGGACACTTCCGGGCAGCCTTTTTCTGTTCATTTTTCGGGGGATGCTATCCTGTAGGCGCTTTTCTCACTGAATACGCGGCCGAACATGTCTGTGGCTCTCACTTCTATTTGGTGTTGGCCGACAGGTAAACCGGTCATCATCTTCCCTTTCCATAGATGCCGGCAAGGCGTCGGGTTGGAGGGGCGGCGGCCGGGAACCAGCTTATCCAGATAGTCCCAATCCTGTACATAACGGCAGTATCCGGGGTCAAATTCCTCCACACGCTGCATCCTTGTCCATTCGCCGCCATCTACGCGGTATTCCACCGTATTGTCAGGGCTTCCCATGAAGAAATTGGCATAAAGGGAAGCGCTTGTCGACTGCCTGAAAGGGACGACTTTCGGGTGATAAACGGCGATCTGATGGTCGGCAGGCATCCCCGATACTTTATAATCCAATACGTACCGGTTGCCGTCGATGCGGAGGAAAGCATAGCCTGAAGGCGTTCCGTCGCGCATGGTCGATACCGGAATCCCCCACTCGTTCAAAGGGCCTGAATACCAGTCGCCGCAAGTCGCGCCAACGTTGTATTCATGGATGGGCTTTTCGCGGTCGACGCCCTGTCCCTTTCCGATGAAATGCTGCTCCTGGAAATGGGTATGGGCGGAGAGGAACAGGACGTTGGGATAGTCTTGCAGCAGCGCATACAGCTTTTGCCGGTCGGAGTCGCGGAACGCTCCGGCCTCTTCCGAATCAACGAATGGAATATGAATGGCAAAAACCAACAGGTTTTCTTTCGGGACGTATGCCAGGTCGTTTTCGACAAAAGCCAGTTGGTCGTCCCTCAAACCACCCCAATACCCTTTTCCCGTCAGGGGGTGGGGGTAGAGGATATCGTCGAGGACGATGAAATGGGCTTTCCCGTAATTGAACGCGTAGTTATTGGGGCCGAAGTGGGCTTCAAAGGCTTCGTCCGAAAGGCGGTCTTCCCGAGTGTCATAGTTCATGTCGTGGTTACCCATGACGTTATACCAGGGTATGCCTACCTGCCGGATCGTTTGTTTATAAGGCAAATGGAGCGTCAGGTTGTCGCCGACCAGGTCGCCGAGCGTGATGCCGAAAGAGACTCCCCGTATGTTTTCGGTTTCCGCCACAATGCCTCTTCTCAGGTAGTCTATTTCCTGTTCGTTATAAGGCTGGGTATCGCCGAAAATCAGGGCGGTAAACGATTCCGGTTCGTCGGACGTATGCAAGGCGAAATCAACCGAAGCGGGGAGTTTCGGCGTAGGCGTTACGCCTTTGTAAAACGTTTCCGGCGAGCCGTCCGGTTTATGGATATAATAGAATTTGGGGAGGTTAAATTCATCCAAAGCCGGTACATATCCTGCCGGTTTGATCACGAAAATGATGTTGTCGCGGCCGGCAGGTAATTGGTATTTCCCTGATGCATCCGTCAGGGCAACCTCTTTCCCGTTCGATACGGCTACCTGGGCTATTCCTTTCTCTTTCCTGTCCTTTTTCCCGTTGCCGTTCACATCTTCATAGACATATCCGGTGACAGAGGTTTGTCCGGAAACGCCGGCTGCCGCCAACAAGGCCAGCAGTCCGGTATAAAGCGTCCTTTTCATTGTTTTACAGCGATTAAGTCTTTTATTTCCGCCATCGGGATAGAGATCCTGCAGGCGGTCACCTCCTGCTTCTCGTCGCGTTCGAATATGGCTGTCGCGCCGTATTGGGGCACTTCAAAACAATCCTTTTCGATATACTCCAGAATGATTTCGCCTACCGGCAGAAAGACGGTGAGTATGCTGTCATTTTGAATGGTTATTTCGACTTCACTGATCATGCTTTCCTCAGAGGATAAAACATACCGCCCTGCATACTCTTTTCTGTTTATATTCCTTTCTGCCTTAGCGAGAAAAGCCAAGAGAATACACATCGCTACAAATACTGTCCTTTTCATTTTCTTTTTTATTTTGTGATTAAAAACCGATTTTGATTTGTGCCCCGAATACGGCGGGATTACCTGCTATAAACGTAGGAAATCCGATGGTATTCCCACTGTTTCCGGCATCAATGATGTATTTTTCGTTCAGTATGTTCTTCCCATATAGCCCGACTTCCAGGTATATGTTTCCTCTCTTTGGGTGGAAGCGGATACCGGTTGTCCCGTTGAGTAGCCCGAATCCTTTTTGCGTTAATAACTCGTCGTTACTGTCTTCAAAATAGACCTTTGATTTGTACGAATAGGCCGGCCTTACATAGATCACATGGCCTCCCTTCAACGGACAGGTAAAATCAAGGCCGAACGAGAAGGAATGTTCAGGGGTAAGGCGGAACCTGTGCCCGGCATATTCCTGTTCATTCCCGTCCTCATCCTTGTCGTTGAATTTCCCGTTGATATAGGCATACGTCCCCGTCAGGTTCAGGCGGGGCAGTAGAGCATACCGCAGGCTTGCTTCGACACCTAAGCTGTGTGCCTTTCCCGCGTCGTTGGGCTGGTATTCGGGCAGGAGGGAACCTTCTCTGGAGCGAAGCGAACTGCTCTGGAAGTGCGACCAGTCATAGTAAAACGCCGCCAAGTCGTAATTGAGCTTTCCGCCTGGCGCAACGCCCTTTATACCGGCCTCGTAACTCCAGATAGTTTCGGGGGAAAGGAATGTCGTCTCTTCGGGAAGAACGAAGACCACACCGGGACGTCTTCCGCGCGAGACACTTACATACAGGTTGTTACGTTTGATCATATAGTTCAATGCGGCACGCATCACGGAGGAATAATACTCTTTCGAGTCTGCTACTTTCCCATTGGAAACGGCGCTCAGCAAATTGGGCGAACCATTGGTGAGTTGTCCGAAAATACTCGGTTGCGCGGATGCTGCCGCTTCATAGGCTCCCCATTGGTGTTCGTAGCTGAGCCGGATACCTGCCGTAAGCCCTAATTGCTTTGTTATCTGCCAGGTGGCGTCGGCAAAAAGTTCTGCCGCATGATTGGCCGCTTCGTTTCGGTACATCTCTTCGTGGTATGCGTTGATGGGGTGGTTAGAGAGCAGGTCGACCGTACCGATGAGCATTTGCCGTGTGTCGGCGGGCAGGACGGCAAAGAGTTGTTCCAACGTCAGCGGTATACCGATCTGTTGACTGAATACCTGCTCCAGTGTCAGGCGGATATCCGGCAGGTGGGTTGTATAGTTGAACGTTCCGTTGCTAAGCGCCGGTGTGTCGGGAAACAGGATGTTGGCAATCGCCGCGATTTGTTCGGCCGGCAGACCGGTCGCCCCGAATTGGGAAGCCAGCATCTCCTTGAGAAGCTTTGAGGTATAGGCCGTATAAAGCGCTTGCTCATTGATACGTAGCGGTACCTCCTGCGAATTGTCTTCATAAAAATAGC
The DNA here is from genome assembly GCA_031274415.1 of Tannerellaceae bacterium. Taxonomy (GTDB): domain Bacteria; phylum Bacteroidota; class Bacteroidia; order Bacteroidales; family Tannerellaceae; genus DFXE01. The sequence goes on from JAISQD010000035.1 coordinate 13,548, forward strand.
TCGCTCCGGCGAATCCGGTAAGGTTATGGTTGTTGCTGTAATTGAAGCGGAGTTCCTGGCTGAACTGCTTCCCTTTGGCTATTTCCGATACCCACATCAATGGGGAGGCCGTGCCGTCCGCGTCGAACGATTCATCCGAATCAAACATCCGGAAGCCTGAAATGGAGGTCATTTTCCATTCCCCGTTTATATCATGGTTGACGAACAATCCTGCACCTCCTGTGTTGCGCTTGATGTACAGGTTTTTGCCCTGTTCCAGATCTGCCATGGTATGGGGGCTTGTATCTCCTCCGGCGGGAGAGTATTGCCCGTTTTTGAATGAGGTGCCCGGATAGTTGTCGTGTTGGTAATCCAGGGTCAGGTCTATCATCGTCTTTTCTCCGGCAAACCATCGCGTCGAATTACGTAAGGCATAGACATTCTTCCCGTTCAGGTCGCCACCCGAAAGGTTTTTTATATACCCGTCCCTGTCTTCGAATGTAAAGGCAAAACGGTTGAGCAGTTTGTCGCCTGTAATGGGTGTGTTGATGAATCCGTCTGCCAGTTTCCGGTTATACGAACCATACCCCATGGTTAATTCCCCGCCAAGTTTGCCCGCCGGTTTTTTCCGGATAATATGCAGCGCCCCGATTTCCGCCCCGCGCCCGAAGAGGGTGCCTTGCGGCCCTTTGACTACCTCGATACGTTCCAAATCGAACAGTTCCACCGCAGAACCACGCGAACGTGAGATGGACACCCCGTCCTGAAAGACCGATACCCGTGCCTGTGAGCGCGAATCGCCGTCGTCTGAGGTGACCCCGCGAATGACATAGCCCGGATTATTAGGGCTTTGCAACTGCATCTGCATACCGGGTATGTATTCCGACAGTTCGTCAAATTGTCGGACGTCAAGCCGGGTGAGATTGTCTCCGGACAGGGCGATGATGGCTACGGGCACTTCCGTGCTGCTCTGGTTACGTTTCTGAGTGCTTACAACTATCTCTTTTAATGTCTTCGCGTCTTCTTTCAGTATCACCCGCATATTCTCTCCTGCCGGCAGTTCCTGTTGCTCATAACCCAGATAGGAGAACCTGAGGACGGCTCCTTGCGGAAGCTCCCTGAACGAAAACCTGCCGGCATGATCGCTGGCCAGTCCCATCGTTGTCCCTTTAACGAGGATATTCACTCCAGGTAAAACCTCCCCTCTGGAATCCACCGTCAGACCCGAAGCCGTTCTTTGCTGGGCATGTATTGAAACGCTGATCAATAGACAAAAAAACAAACTTTTACCATTCATATAAATTGCTTTAGTTATTATAGTTCAAAGGTCTTTTTTCGTTATTGCAAAAAGGTGACAAACAAGATAATAAAACAAAACAATTTAGCTACGGATAGATTAATGTATTTGTAACAGCTCTGTCATACGAAGTGTCGTGCCGTAGAAACAGGAGACCTTCCCTTTTTCTTCGGGAACAAGTAGCGCTTTTGTCGGGAACAAGTAGCTCCTTCCTACCGACTCATAGATCGTTCGCCAACCGGCGAACGATCGCTACATACCGGGCAACCCGATAGTTTCTCCTTATAAAAAGAGTAGATGGTACCGAAGAAAAAGGTAGAGGTTCCCTTTTTTTATTAGATTTGTAACCTGTTACGAAAAATAGATGATGAGACGAGAAAGAGACAAAACGGCTTTCCTTTCCTTATGGCTGTTGTTATTGGCGATGGCTTTTTCCTGTGTGGGACGGCACGGTGGTGAAGATGAGGTGAATAGTGAGTGGGTCGATAGCCTGCGCTATACGTATCGGTATGGTATCCGTACCGATTCGCTGGATGTGACCGGCTATACGGTAAACAGCGGGGATAACCCTGTGGGGATTTTTACGCGACTGGGGTTTTCCGCTGCCGAAGCCGACAGGATCAGCCGGATAGCCGCCCCTGTCCTGAACCCCACCCGGCTACGCGCCGGTACGCATTATTACACCTTTACGACACAAGACAGCCTCGCCGCCATCCGCTATATCTCTTTTGAAAAGTCATTTACCGATTATGCCGTTATCGACTTTACCGGCGATACGGTTGCCGCCTACGAATACAACAAAACCATCACCCTGAAGCGGGTATATACCGGGGGGGTGATCCGTTCCTCCCTCTGGAACGCCCTGCAGGCCAGTGGCGCCGACCCTTTGCTTGCCAACAGGATAGCCGACGTCTTTGCGTGGCAGATCGACTTCTACGATGTGAAAGAGGGCGATTCGTTCGAGGCGCTTTACGACGTCGCTTATATCGACGATACGGTCGCCATCCATATCGCTCATATCGAAGGAGCCTTGTTTATCCATCAGGGAAAGGAGTTTGCCGCCATCCCTTTTATGCAGGGGGACGGTATACGGGACTATTTTGATAAAGAGGGGAACAGCCTGCGTAAAACATTCCTCAAAGCGCCTCTGGATCTGGTGCGTATCACGTCGCGCTTCTCAAACTCCCGTTTTCATCCGATACTGAAACGTTACCGCGCCCATCATGGCGTGGATTATGCCGCGCCGGTGGGAACTCCGGTGAAGACGATCGGCTCGGGCGTCGTCACGGCCAAAGGGTATCAAAGCGGAGGGGGGAACTTTATCAAGGTCAGGCATAACGCCGTCTATACAACGACCTATATGCACTTGAGCCGCTTCCCGAAGGGGATCAAAACGGGTAGTACGGTACAGCAGGGAGAGGTGATCGGTTATGTCGGCTCTACCGGCCTGTCCACCGGTCCGCATCTGGACTTCCGCGTACATAAGAACGGACAGCCGGTCAACCCGCTGAAAATCGAGTCGCCGCCGTCCGAGCCTGTGAAGCCGGCGCTGAGGGACAGCTTCGAACTAATTAAACAACGGGTACTGGCGGAGCTTGACAGCTTCCGGTGTCTGACTAATCGATCAGCCGGTAGCCGGCTTTCGCCTCCTGGCGGGTGCAGGCGTTGAAGTGCCACCATTCGTAGGCGATGGTGCTAAAGCCGGCCTGTTTCATGACCTGGCGTAACAAACGGCGGTTGTTGAACGCTTCGCGGGTGATCTTTCCGGATTGTACCAACCCCTCTTCGGCGGTCGTATGCGCCTCTTCACCGAAGTAATCGAATGGCGTTCCCATCGGGAGCGGCCTCCCCGATTGATCGACGATACCCACGTCTACCGCCATGCCGTAGTTGTGCAATCCTCCCCCATGGGCCGGATTGCTCACATAGTTCGTCTTGTCCGTACCCTTCACCAGACGCCACATTTTCCGTTGCACCGACATCGGGCGGGCGGCGTCGTACACGATCAACGAGTAGGCGGGATAGCGTTCTTTCAACAACCGCTGCGCCCTGACCAATTTCCTTGCCGCATCGACGTGCAGCCATATGCCGGCAACATCCGTATAAACGGCTTCTCCCATAAAGTTATCCGTCGTGGCATATTTCAGGCATACGTGTATGGTTGTATCCATCGTGGCGGCATTGACCAACCCTTTGGAAGAGAGGGAACTGTCCAACCGCCCCGTCTGGGCGTGGCAGAAAAGCGCGAAAAGCAGGAGGATCAGGGAATAGACCGGTTTCATCGTTCAGGAAATCGTGATATGTTCCACCTCTATCGGGCGGCTCAGGAAAAGGGATGCGGCTTCGGAGAATTTGGCGGCGGACTCGGTGGTAAGGAAACGGCGGGTAGCCTGTTTTCCCAACCGGCTGTCCATCTCCGGGTGGCGGGTTAAATAGTCCCTCAAACTCTGCGCCACACGTTCCCCTTGCGAGAACAGCGCGACCCCGCCGGGCAGAAACCGCCTGATCTTGCATATCAGCAGCGGATAATGCGTACAGCCGAGGATAAGCGTATCAATGGATGGATCCACCGCCAGGATATGCTCAATATGCCGTTGGATAAAATAATCGGCGCCGGGAGAATCAAACTCGTTGTTCTCGACCAAAGGCACCCACATCGGACATGCCTCGCCGGTCACGGTCATAAAGGGAAACATCTTTTCGATTTCGATGGAGTAGGAGAGGGAGGAGATGGTGCCTGACGTCCCCAATACGCCGACATGCTTCGTCCGGCTGATCGAGTCGATGGCCTCCACCGTAGGACGGATCACCCCCAGCACCCTCCGCGTGGGATCCAGGAGAGGCAGATCCTTCTGCTGGATTGTCCTGAGCGCCTTTGCCGATGCGGTGTTGCAGGCCAGGATAACCAATTGGCATCCCTCCTCGAAAAGCCGGCATACTGCCTGCCGGGTGAAACGGTAAACCACCTCGAACGAACGTGTCCCGTACGGAGCGCGTGCATTGTCGCCCAAATAGACATAATCATATTCAGGCATGGCCTGCTCTATCTTGTCGAAGATAGTCAGCCCGCCATAACCGGAATCAAAAATGCCGATCAGGCCGGATGTATGGGAATGTCGATCGTTGCGGATGATGTCTTATAATCCCAATTTGGTTCTTACAAAAGGCGTCGCATCAGTGGCGTTCGGACTGATATACAGCAGCCCGTTGTTGTTGAAGATATAGGTATATCCCTTTTCATCTCCTATCGCCTTGATCGCGTTCTGTACTTTCTGCTGGATAGGCTGAAACAGCTCTTCGTATTTCTTCTGTACATCCTGTTGAGCGATCTGGCCAAAGTTCTCCATTTTTGTACGGAGGTCTTCGATATCCTGCATTCTCCTCAGTTTGATATTTTCCGTTAACGAGTCCTGCTGGGCTACATAGTCGGCGGCTTTCTTCTGATAGTCGTTTTCCAATAGTTTCATCTCTGCGGTGTACTTTTCATTCAATGCCGCGATATCCCTCTCCATATTGGAGACATCCGGCAGAGCCATCATCACTTCATTCACATTAACATAAGCGATCTTTACTTCTTGCGCAAAGGCTCCTAAAGGAAGGAGGAGTAACAATAAAACAATAAGTCTCTTCATCTTTATTCAATATAATTTATTATTAATTCTGTTGTGCTCAATTATTTAAAGCCCACAAATGTACGCATTTATTTTGAATATCCTAATTTTAGAAGCACTTCGTCGCTAATATCAATCTTCGGCGAAGCAAAAATCACGCTCATTGCCGACGCCCGGTCAATAATCAACTGATATCCTTTGTCTTCCGATATCTCTTTTACCGCATTATAAATCTCATCCTGTATAGGCTTCATCAGGCTTTCACGCTTCTTGTACAACTCGCCGTCGGCGCCGAAATATTTACGTTTCACATCTTGCGCTTCCTGCTCTTTCTGCACAATCGCCTCTTCGCGTTTGGTCTTCATTTCGGCCGAGAGGAAGACCAGGTCGCTCTGGTAGGCTTTATACATATTCTGCGCTTCCTGCTGGATCGCTTCGACTTCGTTCTGCCACTTCTTGGAGATCTGGCTCAGTTGCTCATTCGTCATTTCGTATGCCGGAATATTCTTTAATATGTATTCCATGTCAATCAGTGCAAACTTCTGCGCTGTACCTGCAAAAGAGCAGAGAAGCGTCAAGCTGCATAGGGCAATCCATTTTTTCATACTCATATTTTTTTGCAATTCCTTATTATAACCACAAATATACTTGCTGCGTTTTAAACGCAGAAACTAAATTACGTTAATTAAAACTCCTGTCCTATAATAAAATGGAAATTACTGCCGCCTCTTGAGCTTGATCCGTCAGGACGGTCAAACCCGTATGCCCAGTCGATCCCCATCAGCCCGATCATCGGCAGGAAAATACGGACGCCGACGCCGGCAGAACGTTTCAGCCCGAAAGGATTGAAGCTGCTCAATGTCTGCCATGCATTACCGGCCTCAACAAAGAGTAGCCCGTAAATCGTCGAAGAGGGTTCAAGGATAAACGGATAGCGCAGTTCCATGCTCAGGCGGGAATAGGCATACCCGTATCCGCGTCCGTTACCGGCAATACTCCCGTTTTCATATCCCCTCAACCCGATCGTCTCCAAGCCGTAAGTACCCGAATATCCGCTCATACCGTCGCCCCCCATATAAAACGTTTCGAAGGGAGACCGTTTGTGCTTGTTGTATTCCCCAAGGAAACCGTATTCGATACGCGACATCAGCACAGGGGTGCGTTTGACGGCCTGCGGAGTCAGGGGGGAAAATATCTTCGCTTTGAATTTCCATTTATGGTATTCGATCCATTTGTATTTTTTGGCATTGTCGTCGCCCATAGCGGCATAGTCTTTCCCGTCCCACAGGGAGTAGGGCGGCGTTGCGCTGACGGAGAGGGTGAACTGGGAGCCGCTGCGGGTATATAACGGATTATCGATCGAGCTGCGTTGCAACATCAGCTCCAGATTGAAGTTATGACTGGTACCGTCGGTGAAAGAAGAAAGAAAATAACGCCAGTCCTTGAGGATATACAGCTGGTAATTCAGTGTCGCCATAAACTGGAAATAGTCGTCCGGCCAGTTCAAACGCTTCCCGTATCCGGCCGAAACGCCCAGCGTCATAATGGATTTATCGGGATCGTATGCCAGCTCGTAATTGTTGTATCCTGAGCCGTACCCGTATCCGTACCCTGAGCCGTACCCATATCCCCCATAGCCGGAGCCATATCCGTAACCCGGATAGTACATGGAACTGTTATACAAGTTGTTGGTATAATAACGGGAACTGATATCCGTCTGTTTGGAGAAGTAGGCGCTGATGGACAACATATTGGGGCGTTTCCCGCCAAACCACGGGTCGAGGAAAGAGATGCTGTACGCCTGGTAGTACTGCCCGTTGGTCTGTCCGCTTAACGTCAGCGTTTGTCCTTCGCCCTGCGGTATGATACCCCGATAGGTCTTCGGGTGCAGGAAATTCTTCATCGAGAAGTTGGTAAACTTCAGGCTCAGCTTACCGATAATACCTGTCTGTCCCCAGCCGGCCGAAAACTCCACCTGGTCGTTTGCCTTGGATACCAGGTTGTATTGGATATCCACCGTTCCGTTCTCTTCATCGGGCAGGGGAAGCGGATTCATGTTTTCCGGGTCAAAATGCCCCATCTGGGCGATCTCGCGAACCGAACGGATCAAATCGCTACGGCTGAACAACATACCGGGTTTCGTACGCAATTCGCGACGGATAATATCTTCATACAAGCGGTCGTTTCCATTGATAATGATACGGTTGATTGTCGCCTGCGAACCTTCCTGTATACGGATCTCCAAAGAAATGGAGTCGTTCTCTACGTCCACCTCGACAGGGTCGGCATGGAAAAAGAGGTATCCGCTGTCGAAATAGATATTCGACACCGCATCGTCGTCCGACACCAAACGCTCATTCAATTTCTTCTGGTTATAGACGTCACCCGGTTTCATGGATAAAAGGGCTTCGAGGTGATCCGTTGAATATTGCGTGTTCCCGATAAAGTTGACATCCTTCAAATAATACTTCTGCCCTTCATCCAGCGTAATAAAGATATCGACGGTCTTTTCGCTGGAGTTGACGACGCTATCGGTAATCAAAACGGCGTCCCTGTACCCGTACTCGTTGTATTTGTCGATAATGTTCTTCTTATCCTTTTCGTACTCTTCGGTCGTAAACTTCTTCGTACTGAACATCTCGAGGACGCTTGTCTTAAACCGCTTGGGAAGGGAAAACTTCTCATTCGTTTTCTTCATCGCTTTCTTTAGCTGGGCATCGGTTAACGCCTCATTGCCAACGAAAACAATCTGATTGATCTTCGTTTTTTCGTTTTTATTGATATGGATGTCGACAATGACTTCGCCTTCATGAGCCAGGTCGTCTTTCTGAACGATATCGACATCCACATTCTTAAAGCCTTTACCGTCGAAATAACGCTGGATCACCACCTTGGTACGGTCCATGGAGTTCGGCGTGACCTGGTAGCCTTTCCTCAGCCCCAGCCGCGCCTCCAGCTCTTCCCGCTCGCTCTTCTTTATCCCGTTGTAATTGACCGAAGAGATGCGCGGGCGCTGCTTCAGTTGGATCTCCAACCAGATTTTATTGTCTTCGATCTTCGTCGCCAGAATCTTTACATCCGAAAACAGGCCATGCTTCCAGAAACGTTTGACCGTCGTTGTAATCTCCTCTCCCGGTACCGTAATTTCATCTCCAACCGACAAACCGGAGAATCCAATCAACGTAAAATCTTCCATTGTCGTCACACCGGAAACCTTAATATCGGCAATCTTATATTTTTTAGGTGTAAGCGTATACGAAATGACCGGTACTTCAACCGGCGTCTCAACATGGGTAGTGTCGGTTTCCTGAGCCGTAATGCCTGAAGCAAAGCTAAGGAAGATAAAAAACAGCACTAATCTCTTGCACATATATCTATTGTTATTTTAGACGTAATTGTTCGCTTGTTTTCCCAAAACGCCGTTCGCGTTGCTGGTAATACACGATTGCTTCATACAACTCTTTTTCCCGGAAATCAGGCCAAAGGATATCCGTAAAATAAAATTCGGCATACGACATCTGCCACAACAGAAAATTACTGATCCGTTTCTCCCCTCCCGTGCGTATCAGCAGGTCGGGGTCGGGAATATCGTTGGTGGTCAGATGATCCGAAACCATCGCCTCATTGATGTCACCGGGCGTTATTTTTCCTTCTACCGCTTCGGTAGCGATTTGCCTGACCACCTCCGTGATCTCCCATTTCGAGGAATAACTGAGAGCCAGTATCAATGTCGTTCCCGTATTAACCGCCGTTTTGCGGATACAGTCCATCAACGTGGCGTACGCTTTTTCAGGCAGGCGTCCCAAGTTCCCGATCGCTCGCAAACGGATATTATTCTTCATCAGGTCCGGCGTCTCGTTCCGGATCGCAGCCACAAGCAATTCCATCAATGCCAGCACTTCCGCCTCGGGGCGGTTCCAGTTCTCATTCGAAAAGGTATAGACAGTCAGGTATTGAATACCTATGGCGGAGGCGGCTTCCACCACCTTGCGAACGGAAACGACGCCTTCCTGGTGCCCTGCGCTCCGCTCTTTCCCCCTTGCTTTAGCCCATCGCCCGTTACCATCCATAATCACGGCGACGTGTTGCGGCAAATATATCTTATCTATACTCTCAATCAACGACATGCGTTTTTTTTATTTACTATTGTTGCATGGCCGGCTTCGCGGGCCAAAATCCCAAGTCACGGAAAGCGTCAGCAAAGAATACCAATCCCTGTTCTTTAAAACACTGCCGTCTATCCCGTATGGATTATCCAGTATGGCATTGCTATCGTCCGTTACGTCAAAATTGTCGCCAAACAATTTACGAAACGTAAACTCACACCCCAGATTAATCCGGTTCCTCACTTTATATTTAACGCCTACTCCCAACGGGAGATTCAACCCCGCAAACGTTTGTCCCTTACCCGGCGCGACCGTCATTCCCAGCCCCAGCAAGACATAAGGCGATAAGCGTTTGGTATTGGCATAGGCATATTTATCGCTGTATGCAAAAAAATTGAACTCTACCTGTCCGCCCAATTCAAAAAAGTCCCGTCTAAACAATGCCTCTGCATTGCCGGGAAAAACCTGCTCTCCTCCGGCCGTTGTACCCGAAACACGCCCCCACATCAAATCAGCCTTAACAGCCCATCGAAAGTTGGCATTATACCGGAAGACACCGCCAAAAGCGGGGTTCATGTCTTTAAAAAGAGCGCCCTTATTGACATCTCCCATATAAAACGCCCCACCGGCCATTCCTCCTATCTCATACTTATATTCCTGCGCCCGAAGGACAGTAAACAGTCCGGTCAACAGAAGCATAAAGACCACACGCCGGGAAAAAGAAGAAACCATATTCACATTATTACATTTCTACATCTCTCCTATCTAACGCGAAAAGCCTCATAAAAGTATACGTTACATCACGAACTTCTTACTTCTTAAAACCTAACCGGTTGATACGTCCCCGCCAAAGCTCGTCCAACGGTTGCGCCTGTTGGCTCGTTTTCCCTCCGAAAATAAGCATATAATTGTCTTGATCCACATGCACCGAAGCATACCCCCGCGCCTTGTATTCTTCCGGCAATACAACCATCGAATCAATCGGCGCCCAGCTTACCCCGTTGTCTATAGAAAAGAGTATCTCCTTAGAAGCCTCGCCGGCGGCATTGATACCACCGATCAGGTAAAACTTCTCGTCATACCTTGTCAACATCACCCCCTCTTTCTTCTCAAAGAACTCGATATCAGGGTTTGTCAGCAACACCCAGTTTGTCGCATTCGCTGTCGCCCACGTATGATTGGTCGGTTGAAGGGCGGCATTCAGCCCTGCGACCACCATTAAATACTCATGGTACATCGAATGATATCGGATACTGCCGAAACCGCTCAACGGGAAACCGGCAGGTACGGCATCGCCATACGTCCATTGCATCCCCTTATCCATTCCGGCAAACCGCAACGTTCCATCCTCCTGCTCCGCCACGACAGACAGGACGGATGACTGTTTCACCCCTGCGTCGACAACGCCCAGCAAACTTCGGACAACAGGCGCGTTCTCCACCAATTGCCAGTCCCTGCCATTGCCCGATGTATATAGAGCGCCGGCGGAAGAGGGCATATAATAAAACCCTTCATATTCCGTGAATTGTGAAATACGCATATCGCTCGCCGGCAACCCGGTCAAGGGGAGCGCCGTCCATGTTTTAGCATCCGTGACGGGAGAAGAATACAGCTCATAGCCTTTGCCCGGCGCCGTCGACTTGACATACATAAAATAGGTCGCTTGATCGTTGTAGTGGCATACCGCAACTTTCTGTTCCTCAACCGCCTGCCCGATCAGTTGACCGGCATATTTTTCCCAGATCATCGTATCGGGCTGTACCTGATGTATATTGACTTGGGCGAAGTACGTTTTGGTCGTTACAAGGTCATAGGCTGTGGTCACAAACTTCACCGGCTTGGAGAAGTTCAGCGAATCGGTACCGTTCCACCATATTGTGTCGCCCGTCGCCTCCTGCATCGCCTGTATACCGGCAACCCCCATTACATATTCTAATGTGCAAACTGCATTTTCCAGCTTTGTCCCATAAGGCATTGAGTCAAGGTTAAAGATCTGTCCGTTTAATTGATCTATGGTAAATTTTACATTCGCCAAACCGGCTACCGAATCATTCTTCAATGTAAAAGAGGCAATTTGCGCATCTCTGATCACGTAGGTAGCCGAATCGTTAGAACCCAGACACGACGTTAAAGACAACAATGTAATACACCCTGCAATAAATACTACTATTTTCTTCATCAAAAATATAAAGTTGGTTGCGTATCAAACCACAAAAGTAGAAACATTTTTGGCTTTATGTCTCATGTCGTACAATATTTATAATATTTTAGTAGAGACACTGTATTTATTCCCGCCCGAACAGGTCCTCTTTTTACCCTCTTTTGCCTCTCTCTTCAAAATACAAAAAGACACGAAAAAACCGCTTTTTCTGACATTATGTAAAGAAAACGCCCATTTCAGAACATGTGTTTTTTGCGCATTTTCTCCAATTTTGACCGAAGTAGCGAGTTTTTTGACCGAAATGACAACAATATCGAGAGAATAGTTGGAAAACATCTAAGAGTTTCTCCGGAAACATCTAAGAGTTTTTTAAAAACATCCAAGAGTTTCCCGGACAACATCCAGATGTTTTTCC